>JAJXVA010000134.1 GCA_021782435.1 Pseudomonadota bacterium | reverse complement strand
GCATCCGGCCTGAGGTTCGCGACGAGCTCCGGGAGAATTTCCGGCTCCGGGTTGGCCAACGCCAGAATGATCGGGTTGGCGGCGAATTTGACGAGCCAGTCCGGGTGCAGCACGCGCGGAGCCGAAAGACCGAGGAATATATCGGCGCCGTCGAGCACGTCGGGCAGGGTCGCGGCATTCGTCGCGCGGGCGTAGCGGGCCATGTTCGGCAGCATGTCGTTGCGGGCGGTGGTGACCACACCGGCGACATCGGTCAGGGTCACGTTCCGCGGATCGAGCCCCATGGCGCAGAGCAGGTCGACACAGGCGAGCGCGGCGGCGCCGGCGCCGGCCGTCACCAGGCGAACGGTGCCGAGGGCCTTGTCCTGCAGGCGAAGCGCGTTGTGAATGGCCGCGGCAACCGTAATCGCGGTGCCGTGCTGATCATCATGGAAAACGGGAATGCGCATGCGCGCGCGCAACTCGGCCTCGATCGCGAAACATTCCGGGGCCTTGATGTCCTCGAGGTTGATCGCGCCGAATGTGGGCTCGAGACTGGCGACGATATCGATGAAGCGCGCGGGGTCGGACGCGTCGATTTCGATGTCGAACACGTCGATACCCGCGAATTTCTTGAACAGAACGGCCTTGCCTTCCATGACCGGCTTGCCGGCGAGGGGGCCGATATTGCCAAGCCCGAGCACGGCGGTGCCGTTGGAGATGACGCCGACGAGGTTGCCGCGGGCGGTCAGGTTGCGGGCCTCGGCCGGGTTGGCGACGATCGCCTCGCAGGCGGCGGCAACCCCGGGGGAGTAGGCGAGCGCGAGGTCGCGCTGGGTGCCCATGCGCTTGGTCGGTGAGATTTGCAGCTTTCCCGGGCGGGGCAGCCGGTGATAATCGAGGGCCGCCTTGCGGAAGTCTTCGTCCATGATGGTGTGCCGACCCTCTTTTGCCGTACCAGCTGTCCCGGGTTTAGCAACGCGGCGTGCGGTGCGGCAAACCTGCCAACTGCGCCAACCATCCCCGTCGCGCCAAGCGCCGGAAATGAACGCGTCTCGCCTCGTTGTCTCGAAAAGCGACCCGCCCGGTCAGGGCGTTCGGGTCAGTCTGGTGCGGCCGAGAAGACTCGAACTTCCACAGGGTTTCCCCCACAAGCACCTCAAGCTTGCGCGTCTACCATTCCGCCACGGCCGCGGCGTCCCCAAGGGGCAGGGCGGCGGAGATAGCGCATGACGCGGCCGCCGGCAACCGGGGGGGTGGGGTGGCAGGTATTGCCCGGCCTGACCCCGTACGACACGGCAATGGCGGCGATGACCGAGCGCGTGGCGGCAATCCGCGCGGGCACGGCGGCGGAGGCGGTGTGGCTGCTGGAGCACCCGCCCCTCTATACCGCGGGCACGAGCGCGAGACCCGAGGATCTGAAAGACCCCGCGCGGTTTCCCACCTATCGTGCCGGGCGGGGCGGGCAATGGACGTATCATGGCCCGGGGCAGCGCGTCGCCTATGTCATGCTGGATCTGGCGCGGTGCCATGGGCGGGTGGCGGCGCGGGATGTGCGGGCCTTCGTCGCCGGGCTCGAGGATTGGTTGATCGCGACGCTGGCGGCGCTGGGGGTGCGCGGCGAGCGGCGGGAAGGGCGGGTCGGCATCTGGGTGGTCGATGCGCGGCGCGGCACCGAGAACAAAATCGCGGCGATCGGCGTGCGCGTCACGAAATGGGTAAGCTGGCACGGGGTCGCGCTGAACGTCGCGCCGGCGCTGGCCGATTTCGACGGGATCACGCCCTGCGGCATCGCCGGGCACGGCGTGACCAGCCTGCGCGAACAGGGGGTGGCGGCCGACATGGCGACGGTCGACGCGGCGTTGCGCCGGGCCTGGCACGAGGTATTCGGGCCCTGAGGGGGCGGGATCCCGGTTCGTTTCCCGCCAAGTCCACCGGACTATCTTTCGCATCATTTCCCGTCTGCGACATTCTTCATCCGCGGGTATTAAAATATGAGGTCGGACCGTGACGGGACTTGCCCACCCGTGAGCGCGCCCCTTACGGTCCCGGGCGGGCTGGGTGAATTTTCAAACTCCGGGATGTCGATCATGTCCGACTTGAATGACGGGTGGCTGGTGGGGGGCCGGGACGGGGTATTCCCGACGGATACCAATCCCGAGGCGAAAACGATCGTCATCAAGGCCGGGCGGCACGTCGCGGCGCATGGCACGCTGGCGGCCGGAGACACGCTGGACGCGCTGGGTGGTACCGGCACCGTGGCGGGGGCGGTGCTGAGCGTCGCGACCAGCGCGACCAATGACGGGCTGATCCTGCTGCAAGGCGGCGGCGTCGGCGCGAAAACCGGGCCGCATGCGGGCGCGACCCTCAATGTCGCGGGCGCGCTGACCAATGCCGGCACGTTGCAGTTGGCCGGCGGGGCCGTGGCCGGGGCGGCCGGGGCGGTGCTGACGGTCGCAACCCAGGCCACTCTGGTCAACGATGGCAGCATGACCCTGGCGGGCGGCGCGAACGCGCAGGGCGCCAGCTTCACGAGCCTCGGGACGATCACCAATGATGGCTACCTGGTGCTGGCCGGCAGCAACGCCGCGGGCGTGAGTGCCGGCACCGGCGCCTACATGTTCCTGGATGGGGCCTTCAGCAACGCCGCGACGCTGGTGGTGGAGGGTGGCCTGCAGGCAGGCGACCAGGGCGCGCGGGCGGTGCTCGCGGGGGGGGTAACGAATTCCGGCACGCTGCAAATATCCGGCGGCGTCAGCGGCGCGGCCGAGGGCGGCACGGTGGTGGTCAGCGGGCTGCTCGCCAACCTCGCGCAGTTGAGCGTGGATGCCGGGCTCGGTGGCGGCAGCAATGGCCTGGGCGGCGAACTCGCGGTCAGCGGCGCCTTGGTGAACACCGGCATGCTGCGGGTGGGGGTGCTGATGTCGGGGAGTTATGGCGGCGGTGGCGCGCAGCTAGATGTCCTGGCCGGCGGGCTGCTGAGCAATGACGGCACGCTGAACCTCGAGAGTGCCTATGGCAAAACCGCCGGCATCGCGACGCTTGCGGTGGCGGGCGTGCTCGACAATGCGGGCACGCTGACGCTGTTTGGTGGCCGCTCCGACTATGGCCAGGGCGGGGCCTATGTCGGGCTGGGTTCGGCCGGGGTGGTGACCGGGACGCTCGACAATACCGGGCAGTTGAACGTGGACGGCGGGGAAGGCGGGTTTTATTTCAGCGGCTATGGGAAAACCGGCGCGACCCTGACCAATGACGGGCTGCTGACGAACGCGGGCACGCTGCGGGTAACCAATGGCGGCTATGGGTTTCAGGCCGGGGCCGGCGGTGCCGGCGTGTTGAACGATGCCGGAACGCTGGTGAATACCGGCACGCTGCTGCTGTATGGCGCGGGCAACGGGGTCTACGGCGCACCGGGCCATCCCGCGCAACTGAACGTGACCGGCACGCTGGACAATTCCGGCTATGTCGCGATCGGCGCCGGCTATGGGCTCGGGAATTATTATCCGGGAAACGGCGCCATCCTGCAGAATGACGGCGTGCTCGACAATACCGGCACGATAGCGCTCGCGGTCGGGGTGAGCGGGCCGAACTTCCTTTATGATTTCGGCGGCACGCTGGTCGATGCCGGCACGCTCGACAATGCCGGCGTGATCGAGACCGGTATTTATCAGTATGGGCAGAGCTTCACGGAGCAATCCGTGGTTCAGGTCGGTGCCGGCGCGGTCTTGACCGATACCGGCACGATCGGCGGCGGAGGGGAGTTGAGCAATGCCGGCACGATTCTGTCGGGGGCGGCCACCACCGGCCTGATCGGCGTCGGCACGCTGGTCAATGACGGCTCGGTGGTGCTGGCGGCTGATGCCGGCTTCGCGATCACCGGATCCCTCACCGGCACGGGCGTACTGGATATGGCCGCCGGCGCGGGGCTCACCCTCGATGGCAGCGTGGCTTCCGGCCAGACCGTGGCGCTCACCGCGCTGTCCACCCTGGCGCTGGGCGATGCGATGGCCTTTGCCGGCGTGCTGGGCGATGTGGCGGCGCAGGAGACGCTCGATCTGGTGGGGTTGAACGCGGTCGCGGCGGTGGCGAACGGCACCACGCTGAGCATCACCCTGGCGGGCGGAGGGTCGTTCGATCTTACGCTGGCGGCGCCGCTCTATCCCGGGCTCGACCCGCTGCTGCAATCCGACGGGGCAGGCGGCACCGATATCGTGTTTTCTCCCGGACCGACCGTGATCGGCGCGGGACAGAATTACACCCTGAGTGGAACCATCGCCGCCGGGCACACATTGATCGGAGAGGCCGGGGTGGCGGGCACGCTGGCGGGGGCGGCCATCACGGTTGCCACCAGCGCCAGCAATTACGGCACGATCAGCCTGCTCGCGGGCCCCGCCGGCGCGGGTGCCACCGGCGCCACCGGCGCGACCCTGACCAATGCCGGCAGCCTGACCAATATCGGGCTGATCGCGCTGGCGGGCGGGGCCTATGGCCAGGGCACGCAGGGCGCGGTCAGCGGCGCGCGGCTGGCGAATACGGGGAATTTGACCAATGCCGGCCTCATCACCATCGGCGCGGCGGTGGCGGCGGCGGCGGGTGATGCGGCCGGCACGGCAGCGACGTTGAGCGATAGCGGCACGCTGACCAACACCGGCACGATCGCGGTCGCCGGCGCGGCCGCGGGCGCGGTGGCCGCTGGCGGCGGGGTATTGCAGGTAAGCGGCAGCCTGACCAATGGTGGCAGCCTGGTCGTGCAGGGCGGCGGCAATGGCGCGGCGTCCCTTCCCGCATCGGGGGGCACGCTGAGCCTGACCGGGCATCTGACCAACGCCGCCGATCTGACCGTCGCGGCGGCCTCCCCCGATGGCGGCGCGGGCGGTCACGACGGCGCCGGCGGCACGCTGAACGTGGGCGTCAAGGGCACGCTGAGCAATACCGGCGTGGTGCTGGTGGCGGGCGGGGTGGGCGATGCCAGCAGCGGTCCCGCCGGCGGCACCCTGACCCTGTCCGGCCAGTTGCTGAATGCCGGCACGCTCGTGATCGATGGGGCGGAGGCCGATCAGGGCGCGACCAATGGCGGCGGCGGCCTGCTGAGCATCGCCAAGGCCGGCGTGCTGACCAATACCGCCGAGCTGGTGATCGGCGGCGGCACGTTCTATGGCGGCACCGGCGTTTCCCAGGGGGGCAGTTTCAGCCTGTCCGGCAGCCTGGAAAATACCGGCACCCTCACCTTCGCCGGGGGCGCGCTCGGGGTCTACGCCGGCGGCGGTGGCGCGGTCGGCACCATCAAATCGGGCGCGACGCTGAGCAATGCCGGCACGATGGCGATCGACGGCGCGGGCTCGGGCGGCTACATCTTCGCCGACGTGGCCAGCACCGGCGCGACCCTGACTAATGACGGGCAGCTCACGAATACCGGGGAATTACTGGTCGGCCCCGATAGCGGTGTGCTGACTTTCGGGGTGGTGACGCATACCGAGGGTGTGCTGGTGGATGCGGGCAGCCTCACCAACCAGGGCACACTGATCGTCGCCAGCAACAACACCTATGCAAGGCAGCCCGCGCAATACCTCAGCGGCACGCTCGCGGTCAGCGGCGTGCTGAACAACGGCGCCTATCTGAAAATCGCCGCTGGTTCGGTGCGGGAATTCTACACCTATGCCGGCAATGGCGCGGTGCTCACCGATTCCGGCGCCATCACCAATACCGGCACCATGGTGGTCGGCGGCGCCGCCGGTGGCGCAAGCTATTACGGATACACCAACCCGATTTCCGGCGGCCAGCTCGCGGTCTCGGGCGTGCTCACGAACATGACCCAGCTGACCGTGGATGCCGGCCAACTGGTGAAATATTCCTGGGCGTTCGAGGCGCATCCCGGCGTCGGCGGCAATGTGGTCGATAGCGGCACGGTGATAAACGACGGCACGATCACCATCGGCACGCTGACCGGCTCCGGACCCGGGAATTTCACCGTCACCGCCACCGGCACACTGACCAATAACGGCACCATCAATGGCGGTGGCACGATCACCAACGATGGCGTGCTCGCGGTGCAGGGCGCGGGGGTGATCGATGCCAGCCTCGCCGGCTATGGGGCCATGACGCTGGGTGTGGGGGCGAGCCTGTTCCTGGCCGGAACCGTGGGCGCCGGCGAACGCGTGAGCCTGGCCGCGGGCGCGACGCTGAGCCTCGCCGATCCCTCGTATTTCCAGGGCGTGCTGGGCGCGATCGGCGCGGGCGCGGTGGTGGATCTGGTCGGCGTCACGGTCGGTGCGATGACCTCGGGGGTTGACAATCTGCGTCTGCAGACGAGTTCCGGCACAGTTAATCTCAGGCTGGCGCCCGGGCAGGGATCGCCGGCCTATTTGGGGTCGGACGGGCATGGCGGCACCGATATCAGTTTTGCACCTGTGCCGTCCTGACGGGCGCGCGGCATGAGCCCCGCCGATTGGGCGATGCTGGGCGCGGTGGTGTTGGCCATACTGGCCGTCGGCCCGGCCAAAATCGCGGGGCGGGGCGCTTACGACAACGCCAATCCCCGTGATCCGCGCTTCTATGACCACCCGCTGCGCCGCCGCGCGCTGGGCGCGCACCAGAACAGCCTCGAGGCGGTGCCGTTTTTCGTCGCCGCGGTGCTGCTGGCGGAATTCCGCCACGTGCCGCAAGGTCTCGTCGATGGGCTGGCGCTCGGGTTTCTGGCGGCGCGGGTAGCCTATGTGGGCGCCTATCTAGCGAACACCCCGACCCTGCGCAGCACGATCTGGAGCGTCGCGTTCGGCCTGAACGTGGCCCTGTTCACGAGCCCGGGCTGGGCGGGCTGATCCGGTCGGCCCTGCCGGAAGGCTTCGCCCTAGATTGTGTGGACTCTAGGGAGTCCGGCGTGGTGATTGACGTGATTCAAGCCC
>JAJXVA010000133.1 GCA_021782435.1 Pseudomonadota bacterium | reverse complement strand
AGTCAGCCGGCGCGAAACTCACCCCCTGCGCCAGCGGCAGCGCATCGCCGTAATTTATCGTATTGGTCGCCCGCCGCATATAAGCCCGCCACGAATCCGAACCCGATTCGCGCCCGCCGCCGGTTTCCTTCTCCCCCCCGAACGCGCCGCCAATCTCCGCCCCCGAAGGCCCGATATTGACATTGGCGATCCCGCAATCCGACCCCGCGGCTGAAACGAACCGCTCCGCCTCGCGCAAATCCCGTGTGAAAATGCTCGACGAAAGTCCGGCCGCCACGCCGTTGTGCAAGGCCAGCGCCTCGTCCAGCGCATCCACACGCTGCACATACAAAATCGGCGCGAACGTCTCGCGCAGCATCGGCCCCGCCTGGCGTGGCATCTCCACCAGCGCCGGGCGCACATAAACCCCGCCCGCCCCCGCCAGCCTCTGCCCGAAATGCACAATGCCCCCGAGGTCCCGCGCCTCGTCGAGCGCGCGCGCCATCGCCCCCCCGGCGGCCTCGTCGATCAGCGGGCCGATCAGCGTCCGCGGGTCACGCGGGTCGCCCACACGCACCGTCTCGTAGGCACGCGTCAGCCGCTTCAGAACCGTCTCATACACATCGCCATGCACGAACAGCCGCCGCAGCGTCGTGCAGCGCTGGCCGGCCGTGCCCATCGCGGCGAACGCCACCGCCCGCGTCACCAGGTCGAGATCCGCCGAAGGCCGCACGATCGCGCCATTATTCCCGCCCAGTTCCAGCAGCGCGCGGGCAAACCGCGCCGCCAGCGCCGGTCCCACCGCGCGCCCCATCGCCGTGCTGCCGGTCGCCGAAACCAGCTTCACCCGCGCATCCGCCACCAGCGCCGCGCCCGCCTCGCGCGCGCCGCACACCACCTCCACCAGCCCCGCCGGCGCCTCGCTGAACCCGGACACCGCCCGCGCGAACAGCGCCCGCACCGCCAGCGCCGTCAGCGGCGTCTTCTCGGAGGGTTTCCACACCACCGCGTTGCCGCACACCAAGGCCAGCGCCGCGTTCCACGCCCATACCGCCACCGGGAAATTGAACGCCGAAATCACGCCCACCACCCCCAGCGGGTGCCAGGTTTCCATCATCCGGTGCATCGGCCGCTCGGTCGCGATCGTCAGCCCATGCAACTGCCGCGAAAGCCCCACCGCGAAGTCGCAGATATCTATCATCTCCTGCACTTCGCCCTGGCCCTCGGACAGTATCTTGCCCATCTCCAGCGTCACCAGCCGGGCCAGCTCCGTCTTGTGGGCGCGCAGCACCTCGCCGAACCGGCGCACCAGCTCACCGCGGCGCGGCGCCGGCACCAGCCGCCAGGCCGCGAAAGCCTCCTCGGCCCGGCCGATAGCCGCCGCCATCGCCGCCCCATCCGCCGCCACCACGCCGCCAATCCGGCCGCCATCGATCGGTGACCGCACCACGAGGCCCTCGCCGCTGAACTCGCCCGGCGCCACGCCGAGCCCGCGCAACCATTCCGCCGTCTCCTCGGCCGGGGAACGCAGCATCGGCGCGGTCATGCCGCCGCCCCCCTCGCGCCCGCCGCCAACCGCACCACCTCCGCGCCCGCCGCCTCCGGCATCGCGTAAATCCGCCCGAAGCGGTTACCCAGAAACTGCGCCAGCGTCACATCCTCCTGGCGAATGAAGCCCTGCCGCGGCAACGCGCCGCTCGCCAGCAGGTCCAGCATCACGCAAATTCCCGCGGCGGTGGTCAGCTGAATGGCGCTGTAGGCGGTGCCGTCTATCACCTCGCCGAAAATCCGGCTGGCATAGCTTTCCTGCACCAGACGGCCCTGCTTCATGCCGCTCACGGTCACGAACACCACCACCACGTCCTGCATCGTCGAGGGCAGGGCGCGCTCGAAAATGTCGCGCATCAGATCGCGCCGCTCCGAAAGCCGCAGGTCCTGCAACAACACTTTCATGATCGCCGCATGGCCGGGATAGCGTATCGTCTTGTAGTTCAGCGTCCGCACCCGCCCCGCCAGCGTCTCGCACAACGTGCCCAACCCGCCCGAGGTATTGAACGCCTCGTATTCGATGCCATCGATCCCGAACTGCTCCAGCCCCTCGAGCGCCGGCACCTCCATCAGCCTTCCATCCACGATCGCCTCGCACGGCTCGCAATACTCATTGATCACGCCGTCCGTGCTCCAGGTCAGGTTATATCCCAGCGCATTCGACGGATATTGCGGCAGCGCCCCCACCCGCATCCGCACCGTGTCCAGGCTCTCGAAACGCCGGGCGATGTCATGCGCCACAATCGCAATGAACCCCGGCGCCAGCCCGCATTGCGGCGCGAACGCGGTGCTGCCCTCGGCCGCGAGCGTCTTCACGTGGCGCGTCGTCGCCACGTCCTCGGTCAGGTCCAGATAGTGCACCCCGGCCGCCGCCGCCGCATCGGCAATCCGCCCCGTGGCGTGATACGGCACCGCCGACATCACCGCGAACGCGCCGCGCAGCACCGACGCCAGACCCTCCTTCGCGGCCGGGTCGATCGCGTGCCGGCTCAAATGCGCGTGGTCCGGCACCGAAGCCAGCCGCGCCGCGTCCTGGTCGACCATCCGCACCTCGTAGCTGCCCGACCGCAACAACAGCGCCGCGATGGTAATGCCAATCTTGCCCGCGCCGACGATGACCACTGGCTGCATGACCGAAATCCCCTGAAATGACCGCAATGCCCCAGCGTCCCGGAAATCCTTGCCGGTTCCCAGCGGCATTCGGTGGCGAAACTTGCCTCCGACACGACATTTTGCCATCTCTTCCGACGAAATGACGATAGACGCCACCGACCGCGAAATCATCGCCCTGCTGCGCGAAAACGGCCGCATGAAAATGGTCGAAATGGCCAGGCGCCTCGGCATGTCGCGCAGCACCACCATGGCGCGGCTCGAGCGGCTCGAGCGCACCGGAGTGATCCGCGGCTACACCGCCCTGCTTTCCGATGAATACGACCGCGCCATGATCCGCGCCCATGTCTCGCTCACCATCGCCCCCAAATCCCTCGCCGCGGTCGAAACCGCCCTCCGCCGCCTGCGCGAGGTGCGCCAACTCTACTCGGTCAGCGGCCCGGTCGATCTCATCGCCGTCTGCGCCGCCGAAAGCGTCGCCGAAATGGACAAACTCATCGACCGCATCGGCCTGATCGACGGGGTCCAGCGCACCACCTCCTCGGTCCTGCTCTCCACCCGCATCGCCCGCTGACACCCCGCCCCCTCACGCCATCAGATGCGCGCCCCCATCCACCGGTATCACCGTGCCGGTAATATGCCGCGCCGCGTCGCTGGCCAGAAACGCCACCAGCGCGCCCACATCCTCGATCGTCACCAACTGGTGCTCCGGCGCGGTCCGCGCGGCGGCCTCGAGCAGCGTATCGAAATGCGCGATCCCGCTCGCCGCCCGCGTCCGGATCGGACCCGGAGACACCGCGTGCGCGCGTATCCCCTTCGCCCCCAGCTCGGCCGCGACATAGCGCACACTGCTCTCCAGCGCCGCCTTGACCGGCCCCATCAGGTTGTAATTCGCAACCACCCGCTCCGCGCCGTAGAACGTCACCGCCATCAGGCAGCCGCCGCGCGGCATCAGCGGCTCCGCCAGATGCGCCATCCGCAGGAACGAGTGGCAGGAAATATCCATCGCCAGGCCGAACCCCTCGCCCGAGCAATCCGTCACCCGCCCATGCAAATCCTCCGCCGGGGCAAACGCCACCGCGTGCAGCAGAAAATCCAGCGTCCCCCAATCCCGGCCGATCCGCGCGAACACCGCCTCCAATTGCCCAGGCTCGCGCACATCGCACGGCATCACGATCGGGCAGGCCAGGCCATCCGTCACCGCCCGCACATAGGGTTCCGCCTTGGCGTTGAGAAACGTCGCGGCCAGTTCCGCGCCCGCCGCGCACACCGCCCGCGCGCAACCGGCGGCAATACTGTGTTCGTTGGCAATCCCCACCACCAGGCCGCGTTTGCCGGCAAGTGCGCTCATGGCCCGCTCCCCTCCTCACGCAACACCGCCAGCGCATGGCGCAGTATCATGGCATCCTCATCGGTCGGCATGACCCGCAAAACCACCCGGCTGTCCGGCGTCGAAATCACCGGCGCGGCGGCCGCGTTGGCCGCCTGATCCAGCATCGCGCCCAGCCACACCAGCCCCTCCGCCACCGCCGCTCTGACCGGTGCCGCGCACGCGCCAATCCCGGCCGTGAACACGAACCCGTCCAACCCGCCCAGCATCGCCGCCAACCCGCCGGCCTCACGCACGATGCGCCGCACGAACACCGCCACCGCCTCGCGCGCCGCCGGCGCCTCGCACGCCAGCAATGCGCGCATGTCACCGGAAATCCCCGAAATCCCCAGCAAACCCGATTGCGTGTAAAGCACGTCTTCCACCGCGCTCGCGGAAAGCCCGAACGCGCGCTGCAGGTAAATCGGCACACCCGGGTCCAGCGCCCCGCAGCGCGTGCCCATCACCAGCCCGTCCAGCGCCGTAAACCCCATCGTCGTATCCACGCTGGCACCGCCGCGCAGCGCGCACAGGCTGGCGCCATTGCCCAGATGCGCGACGATCACCCGCCCCGCGTACAGCGCGGGGTCGATATGGGCCAGTTCCCGCGCGATATATTCATAGGACAGGCCATGGAACCCGTAGCGCCGCACGCCGGTTTCGGTAATCCACCCCGGCAGCGCGAGGCGCGTCGCCAATTCCGGCTGGGTATGATGAAACGCGGTATCGAAACAGGCGATCTGCGGCAGCCCGGGCCGGGACGCCGCGATTTCCCGGATCGGCGCGAGGTTGTGCCCCTGGTGCAGCGGCGCGAGCGGGGTCAGCCGGGCCAGCGCCGTCAGAACCTCCGGGCTCACCCGCACCGGGCGCCGGAATTCCGTCCCGCCATGCACCACCCGGTGCCCCACCACGATCAGCTTTTCGGCGCCCAGATGGGCATCGATGAACGCCAGCAGAAACCGCATCAGCGTCGTGAAATCGGGCCGCGCCTCCGCCCTCCATCTCTGTTCGGCCAGGGTCACGCCCGCCCCGTCGCGGGCGCGAAAATGCGGCGCCCCGGTAATATCCGCGATCTCGCCCTCGGCCAGGCGGCTCACCCCGCGCCCATCCGCCGCCACCGCGCCCAGGCAGAATTTCACACTGGAGGATCCGGCATTCAGGCTCAGCGCCACACCGCTCATGGCGCGCGGTCGCCGCGCCGCATCACCTGCGCCAGAATAACCGCGACCGCGGCCGAGGCCACCCGCGTCCGCCGGGAATCCGCCCGGCTGGTCAGCACGATCGGCACCCGCGCCCCCATCACCACCCCGGCCGCATCCGCCCCCGCCAGAAATACCAGTTGCTTGGCCAGCATGTTGCCGGCCTCCAGATCCGGCACCACCAATATATCGGCCTGGCCCGCCACCGCGGACGTGATCCCCTTCTGGCGCGCCGCCTCCGCGCTCACCGCGTTATCAAAGGCCAGCGGCCCGTCCACCACGCCCCCGGTTATCTGCCCGCGCTCGGCCATCTTGCACAACGCGGCCGCCTCCAGCGTCGCCGGCATCTCCGGGTTCACGGTTTCCACCGCCGCCAGTATCGCAACCTTTGGCGCCGGCGTGCCCAGGGCCCGCGCCAGGTCTATCGCGTTCTGCACGATGTCGCGCTTCTCGGCGAGGTCGGGTCGAATATTCACCGCCGCGTCGGTTATCAGCAGCGGCCGCGGATGGGTCGGCACATCCATGATATACACATGGCTCAGCCGCCGCTCGGTGCGCAGCCCCGCCTCCGGCGCCACCACCTCGCGCATCAACTCCTCCGTGTGCAGCGACCCCTTGACCAGCAGGTCCGCCTCGCCGGCGCGCACCAGCGCCACCGCCCGCGCGGCGGCGGCGTGGCTGTGCGGCGTATCCTCCATCCGCCAGGTCTCGATCGCGACCGACGCCGCGGCGGCGGCGGCGCGAATTTTCGCAACCGGCCCCACCAGTATCGGCGTGATCAACCCCGCCGCCACCATGTCCGCCGCCGCCCGTATCACCGTCGCATCGCACGGATGCACGATCGCCGCGCGCATTTTTGGCAAACCCTCTGCGTCCTCGAGCAGGCGCCGGAATTCCCGGTGCCGCATCAGCCGCACCTCGGGCAGCAGCATCCGGGGCCGCGTCACGGGCTCGGTCGGCGCCACAACCTCCGCCTCCCCCTCGATCACCCGCGTTCCGTCCTGGTTCACGCAGCGGCAATCCAGCACCACCCGATGTCCCGCGCGTTTCTCGCGCACACTCACCGTGGTGGTGATCGTATCGCCAATCGCCACCGGCGCGCGGAACCGCAGCGATTGCGACACATAAATCGTCCCCGGTCCCGGCAGCCTGATGCCCAGCATCGCGGAAATCAGCCCGCCGCCCCACATGCCATGCGCGATGATCCGGTGGAAAAAATCGGTCGCGGCGTATTCGGGGTCCATATGGGCGGGGTTGATGTCCCCCGACACCACCGCGAACAGATCGATATCCTGCTGGGTCAGGGTGCGCGCGGCCGAGGCCGTCTGCCCCACCTCCAGCGCGTCATAGACATGGTTGGTCAAGGGCGCGCTGGCGTCCGTGTCGTCGGTCATGGTGGCTCGCTTCCGTGTCTGGCTCAGTGTTCCCGCACATAAGTGCCCGGGGCGTCACATAGCGGTGCCAGGCCCGCATCCCGTGCCCCCATCGGCGGTGGCGCGCCCCGTTCGCCGCTGCGCTCGGCCAGCCACGCCGCCCATTCCGGCCACCACGATCCCGCGACCGGCGCATGCGCCTCGCGCCAGGCATCCGGCCCCACATAGGCACCGCCCGGCCGCCGCCGCCCCATCCGGTAAAATCGCCCCGTGTGCCCGGGCTCGCTGACGATCCCGGCATTGTGCC
>JAJXVA010000004.1 GCA_021782435.1 Pseudomonadota bacterium | reverse complement strand
CGCGAACCCCGCCCGCCTTGCCGGGCACCGTAGCGCCCGGTTAATGTTGGGTATGAGCGACCCGGCGGGCGAGGACTCCCCCTACCTCGACGAAAAGGAGCAGCGCCAAGCCGCTGAGCGGACCCAGATCGGGCCCATGGTCATTCACGAAATCGTCCGCGAGGAGGGGCTGGCCGAACTCGCCCGCCCCGTCCGCAGCCTGGCGGTCTCGAGCTTCGCCGCCGGGCTTTCCATCGGGTTCTCGTTCATCGTCGAGGCGGCGTTGCAGGCCGGCCTGCCAGCTTCCCCCTGGCGGCACCTGGTGGCCTCGCTCGGTTACACCGTGGGGTTTCTCATTGTCATTCTGGGACGACAACAACTTTTCACGGAAGCCACCCTCACCGCCCTGATCCCGGCCCTTACCCGGCGCGATCTGCCCACCCTGCGCGCCACGTTCCGGGTTTGGGCGGTGGTGCTGCTGTTCAATCTCCTGGGCAGCGCCGTACTGGCCCTGGCGCTGGCCCGCACCACGGCATTGCCGCCGGCCATCATCACCGCGATGGACCAGATTGCGCGTGCCGCCCTCGCTCGGCCGCCAATCACCCTGGGCGTCGCCAGTATCGGCGCCGGCTGGCTGATCGGGCTTACGGTCTGGTTGCTGCCCGGGGCCGGCCCCGCGCGGCCATGGATCATTATTATGCTCACGTATGCCATAGCGGTGTGCAAATTTCCCCACATCATCGCCGGATCGGTTGAGATCGCCTTTTATGCCTTCCGCGGTCAGGGCGGACTGGCCATGTATTTTGGCCACTTTCTGCTCCCGGTTCTGATAGGCAACACGCTCGGCGGCACTGCGCTGGTGGCGCTGCTGAACCACGGCCAGATCGCCCACGCCTTCGACAACAGAACCTGACCAGACGGTCCGAGTGCGTGCCACCTCCGCCCGGTGGCCAGCGGGGCGCCGCGCCTGCAAGAGACCATGCTTCCGGCCTCGGGCAACGGCGGGCAGGCAAGCCCCAACCCTTGCACGCCGCCGCCAACCTGCCATCCTCCGTCGCCATGATGCATCTGCTGGGTCTGTTCGCGCTCGCGCTGCTGTTCGGCGGCATGGTTTTTTTCGCGGCCATCGTCGCGCCGCTGATTTTTGCCAAATTGCCGCCCGACCATGCGGGCCATTTCGTGCGCGCCCTGTTTCCCCGCTATTATCTCTATGTTTTTGCGGCCGCGGCGCTCGCCTCGCTCACCTTGCGCGGCTGGCCATCCCTGGTCACCGCGCTGGTTGCCCTCACCACTGCCTGGCTGCGCCAATGGCTCATGCCCCGCATCAACCAACTCAGTGATGCCGCCCTGGCCGGAGATGACACGGCCAAGCCGCGTTTCGCCCGCGCCCACCAGCTTTCGGTTCTCATCAACGCGATCCAATGGCTCGCCATCACCGCGGCGCTCGCGCGCGTCGGGTTCGTGCCGCCAGCCTGACCGGATGGGCCTACCCGACCGCCCCGAACAGATGACCGATTCCCGTCGTCGCCGCCATGGCCATGGCCCCCCAGAAGCACACCCGCAGCGCCGGCCTTGCCATGGGGGCACCGCCGGCGCGGGCGCCAATGGCTCCCAAAGCGGCGAGTAGCGCGAGCGACCCCGCGCCAAGCCCTGGCATCAGCGCCGCCTTGGGCAGGAGCACGGTCAAAATCAGTGGCCCCGCCGCGCCAACCGAGAAGGTGAGCGCCGAGGCCAGGGCGGCTTGTATCGGGTTCGCCCGCAGAATTTCGGAAATACCCAGTTCTTCCCGCGCATGGGTTCCGAGCGCGTCATGAGCCATCAATTGTCGGGCGACCTCCCCGGCCAGTTCCGTGCTGACGCCGCGTGCCTGGTAGATGCGGGCCAGTTCCATGACCTCGGCATCATAGCCGGCCGCGAGTTCCACCCGCTCTGTGGCCAGCGCGGCGGCCTCGGTGTCGGCCTGCGAACTGACCGAGACATATTCCCCCGCCGCCATGGCCATGGCGCCGGCCACCAGCCCGGCCACCCCGGCCACCAGCGCCGCCTGCCGCGCCCCACTGGCCGAAACCACCCCCAGAATCAGGCTTGCGGTGGAAATTATGCCGTCATTGGCCCCCAATACCGCCGCACGCAGCCAACCCGTGCGCCCAACCAGATGCGTCTCCGTGTGTCGCATTATCGGTCCCGATCCCCCGTTCGCACTCCCCGCGCCCGGCCCCGGCGCTACCAGTCGCACCCCGCCGCCACCAGCGCCGCCACCTCCCCCAGCATGACGGCGTCCTCGGCCTCGAACCGTCCCGGCACCGGGCTGTCGAGATCGATCACCCCGAGCACCACGCCCTCCCGGATAATCGGGACCACCAGTTCAGCCCGGCTCTGCGCGTCACACGCGATATGCCCAGGGAAGGCAAACACATCGGCCACGCGCACGGGCGCGCGCGCCACCACCGCCGCGCCACAAACCCCCTTGCCTGGCCCAATGCGCACACAGGCAGGCTTGCCCTGGAATGGCCCCAGCACCAGCCAGCCATCCGGCTTCAGAAAGTAGAAGCCGGCCCAGTTCAACTCGGGCATCAGCGTATACAGCAATGCCGAAACATTCGCGCAATTGGCTGTTCTGTCCCGCTCGCCGGCGAGCAATCCGCCAATCTGCGCCAAAATCTCGGCGCGTGCCTCGGTCCGGCTCAAACCGGCGGCCGCCACTTCAAACATTCAAGCCTCCTGGGTGGTCATTCTCGATCCCGGTCCGCAGCGTGCAATCCGGCAGCTTCCCCTGCAACCCGGCGGCCTCCGGCCAGGGCGCCTCCAGCCATGTGGTCTGTGCGTCGGTCGTGGCCAGGATGACCGGCATGGCTTTGGGGTGGATGGCGGCCACCTCACGGTTGGGCTCGGTGGTCAGAAACCCGAACAGACTAGTCGCAACCTCGCCCTCCTTCACTTTCCGGACGCCGCGCCAATGCGTCCATAATCCGGCAAAACACGCCAATGGCCGCGCCGCGCCCAGCGTGAACCAAACCGGCCCATTCGGTCCCGGCTCCGCGAAGGCATCGAACGGCACCAGGCAACGCTGCGCCAGATAGGGGCGCCAATGCGGGCTGGCCGTGTTCCGAATGTTCGTGATTCCCCGATCAGCAGCCTTGCCGCGCAAGGCGAACGCCGGCGAGGGCATGCCCCAGCGCGCCAGGACCAATTCCGGCGCGCCATCATTACCGAGCCGCAGTATAGGGGCTGTCTGGTCCGGATAAATGGCCGGACGTGGCGGAAAATTGCCGAGTTCGTCACGCACCGCGCGCAGCATCAGGCGCATGGCACTCTGGTTCGTGGTCAGGGCGTAGAGATTACACATCGCCCCTCCTCGCGGAATTTGTGGGGCGCTCCCAGCGCGCTCCACACATCACGGTATCGTCAGAACGATATGCCCGACCTTGTTCAGGAAGGTCGTTCCGACCTCACCATATCCTTACGCGCTGGTCGGGTGCCAGATACAGCGCGTCCCCCGGCTTCACATGGAACGCCTTATACCAGGCATCGATTTCATGCATCGGCATGTTCACCCGCGCGATCGGCGGTGAATGCGGGTCCACGCTCAGCAATTCGCGCGCGCGCTCGGGGCGAACCTTCTCGCGCCAGACCTGCGCCCAGCCCAGGAACACCCGCTGGTCGCCGGTCAATCCATCGATCACCGGCGCCGGCTTGCCATGCAGAGACTGATGATAGGCATCCAGCGCCAGGGTCAGCCCACCCAGATCCGCGATATTCTCGCCCATCGTCAGTTCGGGATTGATGTGTGCATCCCCCATGCCCGGCAGCTTCATCGCAGCGAACTGCGCGCCATAGGCGCGGGCCCGCGTCTCGAACCGCGCCGCATCCTCCTTCGTCCACCAATTATGCAGCCGGCCATAGGCGTCGTGCTTGCGCCCCTGGTCATCGAAGCTGTGGGTCATTTCATGGCCGATCACGCCGCCGATCGCGCCGTAATTGATCGCCATGTCCGCCTTCGGATTGAAGAAAGGCGGTTGCAGAATGGCGGCTGGAAACACGACTTCGTTCAGCAGCGGCTCGTTATAGGCGTTTACCGTCTGGGGGAACATTTCCCACTGTTCGCGATCCACCGGCCTGCTCAGGTGCCCGACCCAGAACGCCCATTCATTGGCCGTGCCCCGCTCGACATTGCCGTAGAGATCATCCGCCTTCACCACCAGGGCGGAATAGTCGCGCCAGTGCTTCGGCTCGCCGATCAGGAAGTAGAACGTACCCAGCTTCTGCAGGGCCAATTTGCGCGTCGCCGGCGCCATCCAGCTATTGTGTTCCAGCCGCACCTTGAACGCATTGCGCAATCCCGCGGTCAGCGTCTGCATCGCCTTCTGGGCTTCGGGCGGGTAATACATATCGGCGTAGACACGCCCGATCGCATCCCCCAGCGCCCCTTCGGTTGCCTTCACCGCCCGCTTCCAGCGCGGCTCCTCCTGCGGCTGACCGGACAGCATGGTGCCGAACATCGCGAAATGCGCGGTATCAAAATCCTTGGACAGGTAAGGGGCTGCGTCGATGATCAGATGCAGTGCCGCCCAATCCCGCAGGGTCTGAATGTCGGTCTTGCCGATCACCGCGGCGATTTTCTGTATGCCCGTGTTCTGCTGAAGCACCACGCTCTCGGCCTTGCCCAGATCGGCCCCGGCCAGATAGGCGGTCCAGTCGAACCCAGGCGCAAAGCCTGCCAGCGCGCTCACCGGTTCGGGGTTGTAGGTCTTGTCGTCGTCGCGGCTTTCGGCGCGGCTCCAACTTGCCTCGGCCAGGGCCGTCTCGAAGGCCACGACCCGCGTTGCGGCATTGGCGGCGTCCGGCCAGCCCGCCATCGCCAGCGCCTTGGCCGCGTAATCCTGATAGGCCGCCTTCTGCTTGGCGAAGTCTTTCTTGAGGTAATAGTCGCGATCCGGCAGACCGAGCCCGGATTGAGAGATATCGATCGCATACTTACGCGGATCTTTGGCGTCCGGGTCGATCGAAATCGCCAGCACGCTGCCCAGCAGTGTTTTCTGCGCCAGCCCGTTCAGCCGGGCGAAGTCAGCCGGCGTCGCCATCGCCTTGATCATCGCGAGTTCCGGCGCCAGTGGCTTCGCGCCCAGCGCCTCCACTGATCCATCGTCCATGAAGGATTTGTAGAACGCGCCCATCTTGCCGGTGGTGTCGTCGGGCTGCGCGCCCGCCTTCGCCGCCGCCTGGTCCAGTATGTCGTGCTCCCGCTTGATCGACAGTTCCGCCAGATCGACGAAGCTGCCGGCAACCGACCGGTCGGGCGGAATGGTCAGGTTGTTCACAAAGGTGCCGTTGGCATACTGAAAGAAGTCATCTCCGGGCTTTACCGACAAATCCCGGCCCGAGAGGTCGAACCCGAGTGTCTGCGGGGCGGCCAGGGCGGCCCCGGCTCCCATCAGCAGGCAAGCGGTGGCAAGTAACAACATTCGGCGCATCGAATTTCCTTTCCAGCCCATATCAGTCATTTTCGGCGCAGGCGGCGCGCAGCCGCCGCTCGGCCCGCGCCCGTCCCATCAGCGGCAGCAGCGCCGCCATTTCCGGTCCCTGGTCTTCTCCGGTCAGGGCAAGACGCAACGGATGAAACAAGGTCCGCCCCGTGCGGCCGGTGGCAGCTTTCAGCGCACCGCTCCAGGCCCGGAACGTCGTCGTGTCCCATGGCTCCGGGGGCAGATGTGCCAGCGCGACCCCCAGGAACGCCGTCTCCCCAGGCATTTCCGCGGGCGCGATCTCGTTGTGGGTCACATCAAACCAGTGCCGGGCCTCGCTCAGCAGATCCAGATTGCCCCGCACCGCACGCCAGAAGTCCGGGTCCGCGCCTTCTGGCAGCCGCGTCGCGACATCGGCGAACTCGGTCTCGTGCAATACTTTGCGATTGAGTGCCAATAACTGGCGCATGTCGAAGCGAGCGGCCGACGCCGAATAGCGCGAGAATTCAAAATCCCGTGCCAGCGTATCCAGGTCGGCCGCGATCGGGTCGGCGGAGGTGCCAAGCCGCGCCAGGTAGCCACACAGGGCCGTGGGCATCACGCCATCACGCGCCAGACTGCGCAGCGACAGCGCCTCCAGCCGTTTGGACAGCTTGCCGCCATCGGCCTCGGTCAGCAATGGCAGATGGCCAAGGGCGATGGCGCCCTCCGCCGCTCCCAGGCCCGCGAAAATATCCAGCTGTACCCCGGTATTGGTAATATGATCCTCACCGCGGATGATATGGGTGATACCCATTTCCAAATCGTCCACCACCGAGGTGAACGTGTAGAGAAACGAGCCATCCGCGCGGATCAGGACCGGGTCCGATATCGCCGAGGTCTTCACCTGCCGCCTGCCCAGCACCAGGTCGTCCCAGGCACGGATCGCGCCGGAAAGCTTGAACCGCCAATAGGGAACCTTGCCGTTGGCTTCTGCCGCCGCGCACTGCGCCTCGGTCAGTTTCAGCATCGCCCGGTCGTAAATCGGCGCCATCCGCCGTCGCCGCGCGGCCTCGCGCTTGGCCGCCAATTCGGCCTCGGACTCGAAGCACGGGTATAGCAACCCGGCCTCGCGCAACCGCGCCGCCGCCGCCTCATACCGGTCCAGCCGGTCCGATTGGCGCACCATACCGTCCCAGCCGAGGCCCGCCCAACGCAGATCCTGCCCGATTCCGTCCGCATACTCCGCCTTGCTGCGCTCCCGGTCGGTATCGTCGAGGCGCAGCAAAAACCGTCCGCCATGCCGCCGCGCGAACAACGCGTTGGCCAGCGCCACGCGCAAATTGCCTACATGCAGCAGGCCGGTCGGGCTCGGGGCGAAGCGCACGGTTGGGGTCATTGGCGCCGGGGTGTTTCACGAAAGCGCCGTCTTCTCAAGCCCGCCCAAAGCCAGCCCCGCAAAAACCGCAAACCCTCGCTATCCGCCGGCCGATTTCCAATTCCTTCGCGCTCTGCCAGAGTGCCACCATGCCGCAATCGTTCCGTCCAAACTGGTTTTGGCTCACCGTCCTCGTGATCGTCACCACGGGGTTCAGCCGGCTTTATGGCTGCGGCGTGCCGCTGGCCGCGGTCGCCGGCGTGATCGGTCTTGCCATGCCGTTCGGGCCAGCGGCCGGATTTGCGCTCATCGTCATCGGGCTCAACGTGTTCGCCCTGGGTTTCGCTGGCTGGGGCTGGACCCTGGCACTCGGTCTGATCATGCTCGGCCTGGTCTGGCTCCCGCGCCGCTTGCCGGAAGGCGATGTGCGCCACTGCCTGACGTTTCCGGTCGTATTCCTGGCCTACGAAGCCGGGCTATATGTCGCTGCCCGGGTGCTCGGCGGGGCAGGGGCGTTTTCCCCGGGGCAGCTCTGGCTGGGCTTCCTGCAAAACCTCGTTGCTTTCGTGGTCCTGTGGCTGCTGATGCGGGTGGTCGGCACGCCCGCCGCCCGCCGCGCCGGCGCGCCTCTGTTGAACACTGTCTGGAAATAAGGGCAGCGGCGTCCCCGCCTCCGTCCGGGCGCCTTGGGGCCGGCGGGAATCCGCGGTGGCGCCACGGGGAAAGCCTTGAATTTGCCCCCCCGAGCCGGTTGCCCTGGGAGATAGCGGCCCGCACGCATGACTTTGGCGACCGGCGGGCGTTGCGTCGCGGGATCGCGGTTCGCGGGCGGTGCCGCGCCTGTGGCGCGGTCCACATGCCGAGGCGAGTGTGCTCTTGTCGGATAGCGACAGGTTGTGATCCCATCGGGTCGCCCGATCGGAGGCGGAGAAAATCGCTTCCTCGAGGCCCGGGCCGGGGGGGCGGCGCTATTTCGGGGCTATGATGTAGGCCCGCCTCGTGGTGGCCGCCGCCCGCGGCTGGAACGTCGCCCGCCATTCGCTCAGGCAGGAGGGAGTCACGACCGCATTCAGGGCCTGGCGCGGCCAGACCCGGATTGCGGCCAGTCTGGCGGGCAGGGCCTCCGGGGCTTCGGCCAGATATTGTGCAAAAGCGCGGGTGAGCAGCCCGGGTCCGGTCGCCAGCCAGAGCAAATCCCGGTCGCCCCGGTTGATCGACAGGGTGGCGAGGTCCCGGGCCCGGCGCAGCAGGTCGTGTCCCGGCGCCGCCGCCAGGAAGCCGGTGGTCAGCAACCCCAATTCGCCGCGCACCAGCACCAAGTCTACCCCGGGTTCCAGCAGCGGCGCGACCGGCCCGCGCCGCGCGCTGAACGCGTCCACGTAGACGCCGCCGATCTCCGCCAACGCCGCGAGGCGAAATAGATCCGCCCGCACGCTGGCGGTCACCCCGCGATGATAGGCAAACAGCACATCGGTTCCGCTCTCGGTGCCCAGAAAGCGCCTGGCCGAGCCGTCGTCGAAGCGCATCGCCTCGAGGCCCGATACGTCCCATGAGGTCATGACCGCCGCGAGGTCGGGCGGCGGGGCCGGCCAATACTGCACCAGCCGCTGAGGTATTCCGGCCGTACCGCTGCCCGACCCGCAAGGCGCACCCAGTCGCCCCGCCTGCCACAACGCCTCGAGCAGGCTGGCCGCCAGCAAAGTATTGTCCGGGTATTTCCGACATAGACCCAGTAGATCCTCCACCCGCGCCGCGGGCGTGGTCGGCAAGGCGGCCACCGCCGCCACCGCAGCCTGGTCGACCCGGAAATCGTTATAGACGGTTTCGAGGAACCCTTGCTGGGTAGTGCCGCTGCGCTGCTGACGCCGCGCCAGGCTGCCGCGCACCCGGGTCATTCGCGCGAGCCAGGTGCCGGTTTCGGTCAGCGCACCGCGGGCGAGGTGCACCCGCGCCAGATTGTTGACATACGCCGAATTCGCAGGCGCGAGCGCCGCCGCCTGCTCGTAGAGGGGGAGGGCCGCCGCGAAATCACAGGCTTCCATGGCCCAGTCGCCGCGCAACGCGGCCAGCGCCGCGCGTTCCGGATCGCTTGAGGTTTCCGCCATCGCCACCGCCGCGGCCTCTGCCGCGGGTGTGCCCCGCACCGCCAACCGCGCGTGCCACGTGGCTTCCCACAGAGGTAAGTGGCTCGGGAACTGGGGCAGCGCGCCCTCGCACAGGCTCAGCGCGGCCTTCAACCGGCCAAGCTGGCGCAGCAACTGCGCCCGGCGCACCACCAGCCCAGGGAGCGTGCCGCAGGCGGTATCGGCGCGATCGAGCACGGCAAGCGCCTCGGTCACCGCGCCCGCGCGGGCCAGGGCGACACTGGCCAGGTTGTAGCCAGCCGCCTGCCCGGGTTGGGTCGCTATCAGCGCCTCCGCCTGCGTTCTGGCTTCCGACAGCTTGCCTGCGGCCAGAGCCCGTTCGGTCGCATAGATCAGCAGCGCGTGGCCTACCTTGCCTTGCGCCAGGGCCGCCTCGAGCACGGCGTCCCCCTTCGTGGCCTCGCCGGCCTCATGCAGGGCGCGCGCGTAGGCTAGCGTCACCGCGGGGTCATCGGGTGTTGCCACATGCGCGCGGGCCAGTGTTTCGACCGCGTCACGTGGGGCGCCCCGTTCCCGTTGCAGCTGACCCAGCGCCAGCAGGGCTCCGATATGGGTGGGTTTGCGCACCAGTACCTGGTTCAGGACAGCGATCGCCGCGCCGTCATCGCCCTGGTCGCGCAGGCTGAGTGCCTCCGTCATCAGGCGGGTCGTCGAGGGCGCGCGGTGTCGCTTGCCCGCCTTTCCCGCCCGCCGCTTTGCCGGCTTCGGGGTCAGGGCGCACGCCTCGTCGGCCATGCGTTCGGCCGTGGCCGCGTCACCTTGCGCGCTGGCGCAGGCGGCCAGCCCCAGCCATGGTTCCGGTCGGCCCGGCGCCAACGCCGCCGCGCGCCGATACTGGGCTTCGGCCAGGGCGAAATCGCCATCGCGCCGGCAATCGGTCGCCACTTGCAGCAGCAGCCGGATCGGCGCCAGGTCATCCTCCTCCTCGGCCGGATCGTCGTCGTCCGCTGGCGCGGCGGCCGCCGCGGCGGCCTGGGCCAGTTGGGCCGAAAGCTTCAGCGCCCCCGGATGGGCCGCATGCCGGGCCAGGATCTCGGCCAGCGTCGCCCGCGCGGCGGAGATGTCGCCGGCCTTCTGCTGGTCGCGAGCCAGGGACAGGGCCACAACCACCTCGTCAGGCACCATCGCTGCGGCCCGTGCCTGCCATTGCGCCGCCACCGTGAACTCTCCCGCCACCCGGGCGCATGCGGCCATTTCCAGCAACGGTTCGACCGCGCCGGGCGCCAGTTCCCGGGCTTCGTCGCAGCAGACTCGCGCAGTCTCCAGGTGCCCGGCCTTTCGGCAGGCCGCCGTGAAATGCATCAGCGGCCCGATTTTTCGGCTCAGTCGCGCGGCCGCCATGAAATTCGCCTTGGCTCCCGCAATATCGCCACCACTCAGTTGGCAGCGGCCCAACCCCAGCGTCGCGCCAAGCTGGCCAGGCACCTCCGCCAGCACCGCCCGATAGGCGGTCTCCGCCTCTGCCAGCCGCGCTTCGCGGCGCAACCGGTCAGCCATGCGCAATTTCGCCAATGTATCGGCCGCTGCGGTCTTGGCTGGTGGCTTCGTGGCTGGCGTGGCGCCCGGCGTTGCCGCGGCCAGGGAGGCCGCCAGTTTCGCCGCGGCCACGTATCCGGGTTCCGCTTCCAGAATGCGCGCCACCAGCGCTGACGCGTCGGTCACCTGGCCCAGCCGCCGCATATCCCGCGCCAGGTCCAGTTGTGCCGCATTGTCCGAAGGATCGAGCGAAACCGCCCAGGCCTGGGCCTCGGCCGCCTTGGCGTAGTCGCCCTGGTCTCGCGCGCAGCCGGCCAGGCCCAGATGTGGCTCGGGTCGCTGCGGTGCCAGAACCGCGGCGCGGCGGAACGTCTCGGCCGCCTCGATCAGGCGCCCCTCCTTGCGCCAGGTCTGACCCAGCCGCAGCAGCGGCCATATCCGGCCCAGTTTTGCCGCTGCGGTATCGGCAAACGCTATTGCCCGATCGACATCACCCAGCGCCTCGGCACAACGGCTGGCTGCCAGGGCGGCCTGGTGGGTTTCGGGGGCTTCCGCCAATACAAGCTCGTAAAGCACGAGTGCCTGGGCAGGCTGGCCGGCTTCCTGCAAACGCGCCGCCTCGGCCAGGGTCCGTGTCAACGCCTCCTGCGACGTGGCTTCGGTCAAGGCGACGGCATCGGGGTCAGTCATCGCGCCAGATTCCTGCATGGGGAAGGGGCATATGCGCCCATGGCCGCGTTGGCTCGGCACGCGGCGAGATCCCGGACCGTGGCACAAAAAAAGTCAACCGGCCGATAGGGGCAAAACCCTCAGCGGCCGGTTGTTATTCTGTCACGTTTACTGATGCGTGAGGCCGATCAGGCGGCCAGGCGCATCCGCAGGCTGTAGGGAACCTGGCGAAGTGCCTTGGCGCGCGGCACGTTCATGTGCGGCACCGCGGCCGCTTCCGTCGCGTAGGCTGCGGCGTTGTCGAACGCCAGGCGGGATGCCCGGTCGGTGTAGCTCTCAGCGGCCACGCCTTCGGCCAGCAGCAGGGCATGCTCGGCCAACTCGACATGGTAGTAGCTGAATGCCTCGATAGCCGACTCGACCACGATGGTGGTGCCGTTGACCAGGGTGCTGGCATGAACCAGCGCCCCATCCAGCATCAAGCCATGGTCGGGCGAGACCAGAAGGTCACGGACCGGCAGGGCATCGCCGAGTGCGCCCGCCTTGATCCGCACGGGCCGCACGGCGGCCGTGGTGTCGGCTCCAGGGCGTACCATCTGCTGGCCGACCCACTTGACGGCCATGGTCCGACCGTCCGCCGTCACGACCAGATCTCCCTGCTCCAGTGTCTCAACCGCCCGCGCGCCTTCAGGCGTCGCAATCGCGGTGCCACCAACGAAGCACAGGAAAGACGGGTCACCCACGTCAACCACGAGACCCGTATCGGCCGGGATCGATGTGTCGGTGAACAGATAGGTCGCACCGGTCATCGGATCGACCGCGGCGAATCCGACCGGATTGCCGTTATCCGTCACCACGCCATCATAAAGCAATGTCATGGTGTTATAAGGATCGGTGTAGGTGATCTGCGAACCAAAGGTCAGTTCGTTCGTGCTGGACGAGATCGTCGCCGAGCCGGCAATCTGCTGGGTGGTCGCATAACCCCCCGTTTGCGTATTCTCGGTGATTAAGTAAGCGTTCGTGTAGTTTTCTGATGACACGGCGAACTCCCATTGGCTACAGCCGTTCAGGCCGACACTTCCCGGAACCGGAGTAGCCAATTTCTAGACGTTAATCAATCGAAAACACGCCGCGCTGCCGCAACGCATCGTTCTTTTACGTAAGCGGCGCGCAGGCATTCCGGCACGCCCCCAATCCATGCCAGGGTCTGGCGGTGCCCGACTCCAATTGTCATAACTCCAGCGCGGATATCAAAAGCCAAAATCGCGTATTGCGCGAAGTTTTTGGCTTCACCGCCTTTCGCGGCCTGCAGGCTCCGGTCATTCAGACCGTGCTCGATGGTAATGACGCGCTGGTGCTCATGCCCACCGGCGGCGGTAAAAGCCTGTGCTACCAGATTCCGGCGCTCTG
Organism: Pseudomonadota bacterium; assembly: GCA_021782435.1. Taxonomy (GTDB): domain Bacteria; phylum Pseudomonadota; class Alphaproteobacteria; order Acetobacterales; family Acetobacteraceae; genus JAJXVA01. The sequence goes on along the minus strand of JAJXVA010000004.1, from coordinate 19,813 downwards.
CCGCCCCGGTCTTGGCCTCGTGGTTTCGCCACTGATCGCGTTGATGGAGGACCAGGTCCTGGCGCTCCGGCAGTTCGGCGTGCGCGCCGCCGCCCTGCATTCCGAGCTCGAGCCCGATTCCGCCCGCCAGGTCTGGCGCGGTATCGCCGCTGGCACGCTCGACCTGCTCTATGTGTCGCCGGAGCGCCTGCTGGCCGGCACGCTGCTCGATTGCCTCGCCGATCGCCCCGTTGCGCTCGTCGCCATCGATGAAGCGCATTGTGTCTCGCAATGGGGGCACGAATTCCGTCCCGATTACCGGGCGCTCGCCTGCCTGAAATCCCGCCTCCCCGGGGTGCCGCGGCTCGCGCTGACCGCCACCGCGGACCGGCGCACCAGTGCCGACATTCTGGCCGCGCTCGATATGCCGGAGGCCCAGGTCTTCACCGCCAGCTTCCATCGTCCGAACCTGTTCATCGCGGCCCAACCCAAAACCGGGGAAACCGCCCAGGTGCTGGCTTTTCTGGCTCAGCATCCTGGTCAGACCGGCATTATATATTGTGGCACGCGCGCCCGCACCGAGCGCCTCGCCGCCCGCCTGACGGATCGAGGTATCGATGCCATCGCCTTTCATGCCGGGCTTGAACCCGCCGCCAAGCGCGCCGCGCTGGCCCGGTTTCGCGGCGGCGACGAGGTCGTGATGGTCGCCACCATCGCATTCGGCATGGGGATCGACCGGCCGGATGTGCGCTTCGTCGTCCATCTCGACATGCCGGACAGCCCGGAAGCCTATTACCAGCAAATCGGCCGCGCCGGCCGTGACGGCGTGCCCGCCACTGCCCTGCTGCTGCATGGGGGGGAAGATATCGCGCGGGCTCGGCACTTTCTTACCCAGTCCAATGCGCCTGACCAGCAATGCGCCGCGATGCGTGCCCGGCTCGAATCCATGATCGCCTTCACCGAGACCGCCGATTGCCGAACCGCGCGCCTGCTGGCCTGTTTCGGGGAAACCCTGCCCGCGCCCTGCCGCCACTGCGACACCTGTCTCGATCCCCCCGAGTTGTTCGACGGCACCGAGGCCGCGCGCATGGTTCTGTCCGCCGTTTACCGGACCGGCCAGATGTTCGGTGCCGTCCATATCGCCAACGTTTTGCGCGGCGAGGCTACCGACCTGGTGCAACGCCACGGCCATGACCGCCTGCCCCTGTTCGGGATCGGGCGCGACCGCACGGCCAATTTCTGGCGCGGCGTGATTCGCCAGTTGATTGCCCACGGCGCGCTGGATACCGGCACCGACCGTCTCGCCCGCCTGACCCTGATGGCGGAGATTGCGCGCCCCATCCTGCGCGGCGAGACCAGGCTCAGCCTGCGCGCCGATGCTGCGCCCGGCAGGTCCGTGCCCGGCAAGCCACCGTCACCCGCGCCGGCGGGGGCTGATCCTGAGGTGCTCGCCCGGCTGAAAACCCTTCGCGCCGAGCTTGCGCGCGTCCAGCGCGTGCCGGCCTACGTCATTTTCCACGACTCCGTGCTGCACGACCTGGCGGCCCGGCGCCCCACCAGCCTTGCTGAGCTCGGCGCCATCAAGGGTATCGGTACCAGCAAACAGTCGCGCTACGGCGGCGCCCTGCTCGCCTGTCTCTCGGAGGCTAGGCCATGACCGCCTCGTCCACACCCAGGCCGCGCAGCCGCAAGGCCAACGCCTCACTGCCGCGCGCCGAAATCCTCAACCCCAGCATGTGCGCCATCTCGGCGAGGTTTGCCACCAGCGCCGAATCCTCACTGCCCGGCGTCAGGTCGTAAGTCAGCGAAGGATCCAGGTGCACATGCGTCAGCGGCAGCCGCCGCAGCAGCGCGACCGCGCCCAGCTCCATTCCGAAATCGCTGAGCGCCAACCCCACCCCCCGGTCGCGCAAGTCACATAAATCGACCAGCAGCGAGGGCGCGGCGTCCAGGACCGCCCGCTCGCTCAGCCGCAATTCCAGCCGGGTCGGGTCGCAACCGCTGTCGCGCAGCGCTTCGCGCACCAAAGGGGGGAGTTCCGCGGTCAGCAATGCGGCGGGGATCGGCACCGAAACGAGGGGCGCCGTGCCCTCGAACCGGCAGGCGGCCCATAGCAGCCAGCGGCAAAGCCGCCGCGCCGCCGTGCCATCTCCGGCGTCGGCCAGCGCCGCGGTCACCGGCAGGCCAGCCTTCGGCCAGCGCATGGCCAGCTCATCTGCCATCGGCACCGCTTCGCGCAGGCACAGGCGCGCCTTCGCGGTCAGCCTCAACCGTCCGCTGTCCAGCGCATCGCCCAGGCGCCGCGCCGCCAACCGCCGCGCCCGCGCCGCGCCCGAGCGCGTATCCCGCGGGTTTCGCGATACGGTGTCAAAATCCGGGCTTCGCGCTGTGGTGTCCATGTCCATGCCCGCAGCATGCCGCGGCATTCTCACCTAAGCCTTAACGTATGCCCCATTTTATGAGACGAGCCCCATGAGGTGGCACGTTGCTCACCCCAGGAAGTGACCTGCGTGGACGACCCCGACACGTTATCCGGGAAGAGCCCCGCAACGCCTGGTTCGATTGTTCCCGCGGAGCGAGGAGGTGTCGGCGGGCCGGTCCCGGGTCCGGGAACGCCAGACTCATTCGGGGGCGCGCCTCAGCGCGTCAACTCGCATCGGTTGGCCTCGGAGGCATGACACCCCCGGTTCGGCCCCGGTCGAGACATGGCGACCAGAGCGCCCGCGCGCCGCGGCCGATCATCCGGCGGAGCCGGATACGGTATCGCCAGCCGAGGGAATGTTCAGGGGGAAACCCGGCGGCGGCCACAAGAGGCCAAGGCAGCGGGGTCAGGATACGGCGGCCCGGCCAGGCCGGACCCAGCGGCCCTACTTTATTTTGGCTTCCTTGAAGGTCACGTGCTTGCGCACCTTCGGGTCGTATTTACGCATTTCCATCTTCCCGGTCTGGGTCCGGGCATTCTTCTTGGTGACGTAAAAGAACCCGGTATCGGCTGTCGATACGAGGCGGATCTGAATCGTATTGGTCTTGGCCATGGCACACCTGTGGGCGACGGGCGCGGAAAATGCCCAACCCGGCGCCACTGGTCAATAGGCGCTGACGCATCGCCCGGGTTCGCGCTTGACGTAACCCAGGCCCTCCCCTGATGAAGACAGGCCAACCGCGCTCAACCGGCTCGATAAGGGAAATCCGATGCGTCTCGCCGCGCGCCTGCCGCTTTTCGCTGCTCTGCTGTTCACCGCCCAAGCCCGCGCGGCCGGGCTGAACCCGGCCACCGCCACCATTCCCGACCTGCAGGCCGCGCTCAGTGCGGGCAGGCTCACCTCGACGCAACTGGTGCAGTTTTATCTCGCTCGGATCCGTCGTATCGACCAGGGCGCCAACGGCCTGCACGCCGTCATCGCCATCAACCCCAATGCCCTCAAGGACGCCGAGGCTCGCGACCGGCAGCGCAAATCGCTCGCGCATCCTGGTCCGCTCTATGGCATCCCGATCCTGGTCAAGGACAATATCGACACCGCCGACCCGATGCCCACCACCGCCGGCTCACTCGCGCTCATTCACAACTACCGCAAGGACGCGCCGGTCATTGCCCGGCTGCGCGCCGCCGGCGTCATCATACTCGGCAAGACCAATCTCAGCGAATGGGCCAATTACCGCTCCAGCAACGCCACATCCGGCTGGACCGCGGTCGGCGGCCTGACGCGCAACCCCTATGATCTTTCGCGCACCGCCTGCGGCTCGTCCTCGGGCAGCGCCGCCGCCGTCGCCGCCGGGCTCGCGCCCGCCGCGATCGGCACCGAGACCGATGGTTCCGTCACCTGTCCCAGCAGCATGCAGGGCCTGGTTGGCCTCAAACCCTCGGTCGGGCTCGTCTCGCGAACCGGCGTCGTGCCCATTTCCCACAGCCAGGATACGCCCGGCCCCATGGCCCATACCGCGGCCGATGCCGCGTTGCTGATGTCGGTCATGACCGGCCATGACCCACGCGACCCCGCCACTCTCGGCGCCCCCGACCTTGCCGCCGAGTTCGCCCATGTCAGTGCCGCGCCGCTCGCTGGTGTGCGGCTTGGCGTCTGGCGCTATCCGGCCAATGCCCTGCCCATGGTCGATCCGCTCTATGGCCAGACCCTGGATGCTCTCAAACGGGCGGGCGCCGTCCTGGTTCCCATCCCCATGCCGGACACGACCAAGATCAGCCAGGACGAAGCCATCGTGCTCAAGACCGAAATCAAACCCGACATGGCCCACTATCTGAAGGATGCCCCGCCCGCGGTCACCAGCCGTACCCTGGCCGATCTCATCGCCTTCAATGCGAGAACCCCGGCCGAGACCCGATGGTTCGGTCAGGATCTATTCGAGGCCGCCGAGCAGACCCAGGGCCTGACCGACCCCGCCTATCTCACCGCCCGTGCGGAATCGGCGCGGCTCGCCGGCCCGGATGGCATCGACCAGATGCTCAAAGCCAACGACCTTGCCGCGATCATCGCCCCAACCACGGGTCCGGCCTGGAAAATAGACCTCGTGCTCGGTGACAATGGCGGCGTGCCCGCGGCCGGCACCCTGCCCGCGGTTGCCGGGTATCCGCATCTGACGGTCCCCATGGGCCTCGTGGATGGTCTGCCGGTCGGGCTCAGCTTCATCGGTGCGCGCTTCGGTGACGCGCGAATGCTGGCCCTGGGTGCCGCGTTCCAGACCATCACGCCCCCCCTGCCGCCACCGGGCTTCGCGCCGCATCTCGCGCCCTGATGCGACTGTGAAATACCCCCGCCCGTCGGGGCCGCCCGTCGGGGCGGGGGATCAGGTCGGCGACGCATTGGCCGGGCCGGCGATGATTTCACCGAGGCGCCTGGCGGCCCGGCTGAGGTCGCGTTCGGTGTGCCACACCATTTGAAAAAACCGGTCGGGAAGTTTGATATCGACCAGCGCGAGCGTGCCGGCCTCGAGACCCGATGCCGCAACCGAGGCCGACAGCGCGGTCGCGCCCATGCCGGCTTCCACCGCGGCGCGCACCGACTCGTTGCTCGGGAGTTCGAGCGCGACCTGCAACTGCCCGACGGAAATACCCAGGGCGGGCAAAGCCGCCTCGAACACCGCCCGCGTGCCGGATCCGGGCTCGCGCAGCACCCACTCCAGCGTGGTCAGGTCCGATACCGTGAGCCGGCTGCTCGCGCGCGGATGCTGCGCCCCCAGCACGATGACGATACGATCCCGCGCGATCAGGCGGCTGGCGAGGTTCGGCGCAATGGCATCGCCCTCGATGAAGCCAAGCTCGGCATGGCCCGCCAGCACGGCGGCGGTCACTTCGGCGGTGTTGCCGACCGATAGCGCGATTTCTATGCCCGGATGGGCGCGGCGGAACGCCACCAGATGGCGCGGCAGCCAATACGACGCGATCGTCTGGCTCGCGCGCACGCGGAGCGTGCCTCGGGTCAGGCCGCCAAGCCCGGCGAGCGTGGCTTCGGCCTGCTCGGCGCGGGTCAGCACGGCGCGCGCCTCGGCCAGGAATTCGCGACCGGTTTCCGTTAGTTCGATCCCGCGCCCGACGCGGTTGAACAGCCGTACCCCGTAGCGCGTTTCCAGTGCCGCGATGGCCGCGCTGACCGCCGATTGGGAGAGATGCAGCGACTCGGCGGCGCGGGTGACATGGTTGCGTTCCGCGACCGCGACGAATATCCGCAATTGATCCAGGGTCATACCCCGCCAGCCTCTCCCGTCTCGCGGCCAGATTTATCCCAAACGCCTCTGCGCGTATGTGGGGTAATTTTTTCGATCGGTTGAAACCCGGTTGGAACCCAGAACCCGCATGAGCAACCCGATGCGGCTCGGGAGGGCGGAAACATACAGGCCTGGCCGGGTACGGATCAGGCCGGAACCGGGGAGGTCGCGGCATGCCGCGAAAAGGCCCGCGCCGGGAACTTCCAGGTCGTGCGGTCCGAGATGGTCGGTCGTTCCATCCGAAGCCATTGGATTTGCTGCTTTTCCCTGAGCGTTGCGCGTTCCGTTTTGTCTATCGGTCCGGTTTCATGCCGAGCAGCAGGGTCGGCAGAAATCCGAACGTCGCCAGCAATGTGCAGCCCAGGCTGATCAGCAGGAGGTCGCCCATGCTGGCAGTGCCCGGGTGGTGGGACAACGCCAGGGAGCCGAAGGCGGTTGCCGTGGTCGCGGCCGAAAACAAAACCGCGCGCGCCGTGCCGGTGCCCAGAAACTGCCGCGCCCCGGCACGCCAGTTCATCACGAAGTAGATATTGAAGGAAACGCCAACGCCGAGCAGCAGCGGCAACGCGATGATATTGGCGAAATTCAGCACCATCCGCGTGGTCACCAGCACCACCACCGCCATCAGCGCCGAAAGCAGCAGGGGGGCCATCACGAGAGCCACCGTTCGTGGCCGGCGCAGAAACAGGAAAAGCAATCCGGCGATGGCCACCAGCGCGCCGACCGCGGCGTCGCGGAAGGCTGCGATGATGGTCGCGGCGGTCTCGACGATGGTCACCGCGGCACCTCCGGCCTCCGGGGCCACCGCGCGCACCTGGGCCACGAACCTATGCAGGCCGGTGCTATCCTCGGCCAATGGCTTTGGCATCACGTTCACCCGCGCCCTTCCGTCCGGCAGCACCCACTGGCGGGCCAGGTCAGGCGGAATATCGGCGGCGGTCACAGGCCTCACGTTCAGCACATCCGAGAGCGTGTCGAGTTGCGGGGGCAGGAATTCAGTCAGCGCCGTGTTCATGGCCAGCAGGGTGGCATCCGGCGCGGAGAACAGCCGTGCCAGATCGGCCTCGATCGCCAACAGGGGGCTCGCAGGCGGCAATTTGGTTCGGACTGCGCCAAGCTGTGCCTCGGCGGCGCGGATGGCCTGGCGCAGATCGGCCGCGCTCGGGGGGACGGGTGGCGTCGCTGGGCCGGCGAGCGTCGGCCCCAGGATGGTGGCGGCATCCTGTATGGCGGCAAGTTTGGGCGCCTGGTCGGTGGGCACGAAGCTTTCCAGACTCAGGGCACGGGCCACCAGCGGCAGTTTGCCCAAGCGGTCACTCAATACCGTCGCTGAAGCAACTGAAGGAGTTATGATATCAATCGTGTATGGATTGGTGTTGGGGTCATCTATCAGCTTGCGCAACACCCGCATGGACTCCGTGTGCGGGTCTTTGGTGTGCAGAGGGTCGGAGTCGAAGGCGAGGTGTGGCAGCAGGACAACGCCAAGCACACCGAGCAGCGCGAAGCCGAGCAGGACGGCACGACGATGGCGCAGCAGATGCGGCTCGATCCTGCCCAGGGCGTGCAACCCGGTTTCGCCGCGCCCGCCGGGGGCACGAAACAGGGTAAGGAACGCCGGCAGGAACCCCAGTGTCGCCAGGAAGGCAATCATCATACCGGTTCCCGCGATCAGGCCGAGTTCGGCGACGCCCGAAAAACTGGTCGGCACAAAGGCATAGAACCCGGCCGAGGTGGCGGCGGCGGCCACCAATATCTGCCCGCCAGCCTGGTTTCCGGTCTGCCTCAGCGCGTCTGCCAGGTCTGGCACGGCTTCTCGCACTTCCCGGAACCGCACTGAAAACTGAATGGCGAAATCCACCGCGATGCCCACGAACAGAATGGCGAAGGCCACGGAAACGAGATTGAGCGTGCCGACCGCCACGGCCGCGAAGCCGGTGGTCAGCGCCAGACCCAGCAGCAGGGTGAGCACGATCGGAACGATCAGCCGCCAGCTGCCCACCGCCAGGAACAGCCACAGGGTTATCAGCAGCATGGAGCCCGCCGTGCCCCACACAGCCCCTTCGGCGACGGTCGCGAATTCCTCGTCGGCCAATGCCACCGGGCCGGTGATGCCCAGTTGCGCGTCCCCGCTCCGGATGAACGGCAACCGCGCGGCGGCTTCGCGCAGCGCGTCGGTTGCCGCGCGGCCGGGTTCCAGCGCTCCGAAATCCTGCACCGGCTGAGCCAGCACGAAGCGATAGGGACCGGCCTCCGCGACCAGCGGTCCGGCCAGCAAATTCTGCCAGGAAAGCGTTTGCGGGTGGCCGGCGGCGGCTTCCGCCAAGGCGCGCTGAAACCCTTGGAGGGCTGGCGTGAAGCCGGTCAGATCGGCCTGACCGTGCTCGACCCCGAGCGCGATCAGCGACAGGGCGGAAAACAACCCGCGGGCGGACGGGTCGGCGGTCAGCTGGCCGAGGAACGGCTGCGCCGCAATGATGGAATTCAGCAAATTGTTCAGAGGCTTCCGGTCCAGGAACAGCAACCCGTTGTGGCGCAGGTAGGGTAGCGCATCCGGCCGCGTCACCGAGGTGAAATGCGTCTTGTCCTGGGCCAGGATGGCCGCCAGCGCGGCGGCGGTGGCATCGGCCTCCTCGGGAATGCGGGCGGAAATCACGGCAACCAGCCCGGCATCGGCCGGAAACGCGCGCGCCAGGGCAATTTCGTGCTGGCGCCAGGGCAGGCTCGCGCGGAACAACGTGTCGGTATCGGTTGAGACCCCGAGCCGTGTGCTGGCCGCAAATACGGAAAGCCCGATCAGCACCAGGGCGAGGGCGACCATGGCCATGGCTCGGTCGTGGCTGAAGGCCACTATCCTGCCGAGCAAGGTGGGCAGGGCGCCGGGGGCGGGTTGTGGTCGGGGTGGGCGACCGGATGATACGGGGCGGGGGTCGGGCATGGTGCTCCGTGGCGCCGGCCAGAGTGGCAGAAGGGCGAAAAAGCTCGGCCGGCGACGCGAGACCCGCCGCTTCGGTCACGCTGGCCTTAGCGGCCCGTCCGGCTGCCGGCAAGCCGCACCGCGCGGCTCAGCCCTGTGGCCTGCCGGGTCCGGCCTCGTCCGGGCGGGTCGCGGCGCGCAGGGTGGCGCGGTCGTCACTTTCGGCCTGCGCCGCGGCCTGCTGGGCCAAAGCCTCGTTCCGTATCAGTTCGGCCAGGGCATTTTCCGCGGCTTCCGCCGCGGCCCGCACGAGAGAAAGCTCGGCCCGCCGTTCGGCGGCGGCGGCGGCGGCCTGGGCCAGGGCCTGGTCGCTCAGCTCCAACTGGGCGCGGGCCCGCGGCAGCCAGCGGGCAAAGGCCTCCACTTCGGCATCGGCGGCGGAAATCTCGGCAGCCAGGGTCTCGGTATGAATGGCGGCTTCCGCCGTTTCGCGGGCCGCGCGTGCTTTTTCCTCGTCGTGCAGCGCCTGAGCCAGGCGTCGCTTTGCCTCGTTAAGATCGGCCGCGCGGGCGCGGACCAATCGGCGCAGGCGGCGGATGGCGTCTGGCCCGGTCATGAGGCGTTATCCCGTGCGCCAGGCTCGGGCGCGAGCGCGGCGCTTAGTGCCGCGAAAGCGGCGGGAATATCAGAGGGCTCGTCCTGGTCCTGGGCAAGAATTTTAAGCAGACGCGGCGCCAGTCGCAGTGCCTGGTCCACGGCGGGATCGGTGCCAGGGCGATAGGCACCGAGGCGTACCATATCTGCCATTTCGGCGTGCAGGGCCAACTCGGCCCGCGCCCGCAGAGCCAATGCCGCCTGGTCGGGCGTCAGGCAGCCCGGCACCGTGCGGGACAGTGAGCGTAGCACATCGATCGCCGGGTAGCGGCCCGCCTCTGCGATGCGGCGGTCGAGCACGATATGCCCATCGAGAATGCCGCGCGCGGCATCGGCTACGGGTTCGTTCATGTCATCACCTTCCACCAGAACCGTGAACAGGGCGGTAATATGCCCGGTACCCTCAGGGCCCGGTCCCGCGCGCTCCAGCAGACGCGGTAGTTCCGCGAAAACTCCCGGCGGGTAGCCGCGCGTCGCCGGCAATTCCCCGGCAGCCAGCGCAATCTCGCGCAGGCTCAGGCAGAAACGGGTGACGCTGTCCATCAGCAGCAACACAGAGTTGCCGGAATCGCGGAAAAACTCCGCCACGGTCATGGCAGCCAATGCGGCATCGCGGCGGGCCAGCGGTGAGGCGTCAGACGTCGCGACAATCGTCACCGCACGCGCCCTTCCGTCTGGGCCCAGAACGTCTTCCAGGAACTCACGCACCTCGCGGCCGCGCTCTCCGACCAGCGCCAGTACCACCACATCGCAGACCGCATGGCGCGCCAGCATGGCCATCAGTGTTGATTTGCCGACGCCCGACCCCGCGAACAGACCCAGACGCTGGCCCTGTCGGCAGGTGGTGAAGGCATCCATCGCCCGCACGCCCAGAGAGAGCGGTGGACCTAGCCGGCCGCGACTGACGGCGTTGGCGGGCAGGGCGCGCAGCGCACGAGCCGGCCCGCGACGTACGCTACCCTTTCCGTCCAGCGGCACGCCGCAGGGGTCGAGCACGCGGCCGATCCAGCTGTGATGCGGGGTCAGGGTTGCGCCCTGGCCGAAAGCGCGGGCGGGTGGACCGATCAGTGGCAACACCGCCCGGCTGCCAGGCCCCACACCATCGAGCGGGCCGAACGGCAGGGCCTGGGCCACTTCGCCGCGAAAGCCAATGATTTCCGCCCGCGTGGCGTGCCCGGCCCGCCCGATCAGGCTGAGCCGGTCGCCGACACCGAGCAGGCGGGAAAGCCCCGTGACATGAATTGTGCCGCCGGCGATGGCAGTCACCGTGCCTTCCAGACGGGCCGCGGTCTCACTACGCTCTAAATACGATAATCGTCTCACTATTGACACGTAATTGCCTGTATGCGGAGGTTTGCAATAGTATATGGACGATATGACGGGGAAATTGCATCTTTTTCGCTAAAATCCGCTTGAGGGATACACGCAAAGGTGGTATACGCTAAGACGTCATAACGGAATGGTTTTAGCGATGCGCATCCTGCTCGTTGAACACGATCTGACCGTGGCTAGGGGCGTCAGTCAGGCACTCAAGGCTCAGGGCGGTATTACCGACCAGGCCGAAACCGGCGAGGAGGCAATCGATCTCGCCCGCCACTATGATTACGACATCATCCTGCTCGAGTTGATGCTGCCAGATATCGAAGGCACGGACGTGGTTCGTCGGTTGCGTGCCGCGCGGGTGCAGACCCCGATACTGGTCATGTCCGGTCTCAACCGGCCGCAGGTCAGGGTCAAATGTCTCAGCCTCGGCGCGGATGATGTCATCACCAAGCCGTTCGACACCCAGGAACTGGCGGCGCGGATGCAAGCTATTGTGCGGCGCAGCAAGGGGTTCGCGCAGCCCAGCCTGCATGTCGGGCCGCTCACCCTCAATCTCGACAGCCGAGAAGTATTCGTCGACGACAAGCCGGTGCATCTAACCGGCAAGGAATTCGCGATCCTCGAGTTGCTGGTGTTGCGCAAGGGTATGGTGCTGACCAAGGAGGCCTTTCTGAATCACCTATATGGCGGCATGGATGAACCCGAAATGAAGATCATCGACGTGTTTATCTGCAAATTGCGGCGCAAGCTTGCTGATGCCGGGGCCGACAACCTGATCGGCACGGTCTGGGGCCGTGGCTATATGATGCGGGATGCCGTCCGTCTCGCGGCTTTGGCGCCGCAACGGGCAGTACTGTCTGATGCGATGGCCGGAGCGGCCTGACGCCGAGCGCGGCGAACGGGCAGCCTGTCACACCGACTGGCAGCACGGAACGACCCGCGTCAAAGGCATTGGCGGCTCGGCCTCACGCGTCTGATGCAGGCAACACCCGGTTATGGCGGCTCTGCGCATACGATTGCCCCCGTCGATGCCCCCCGGCGATGCCCCCCCCGGCGATGCGCCCCCGTCGATGCGCCATGAATGACCCCCGGCACCAGCCGGAGTCTTTTGAAGCACAACACAGGGGCGTGCCGGGACCTCAGATTCCGTCCGAGGCAGACTAATCTGAAGACGCTTGCCCGAGATGCTTGCGAGGCCCTGAACCGGCAGGTTACGTTCCGGCTCCCGAACCGTAACGCAAGCCGTGTCCGAGGTCTGATACTGAACTGCCTTATCAGGCCGATTGTCCTGATCGAAAGTCACGGAACACCATCCGTGGCAGGCGCGGCGCGCTTCGCCAACCAAGCTGGCGCGATACGACAGTTGTGGGCAGAAAGCGGCGCGGGGATCGTCATGTCGGGTCAACGTCGGCACGCTAACGAAATCGACTGCCCCGCGTCGTGACTTGCCTCAAGTCACCGCCGATTTTGACCGACTCCCGCGAAAGTAGATGGCGGCACCTGCCGCGTTGACGAATAGGAACAACACCAGGATTTTGCCGGCGAACACGGCGACACTGTCGACGCTGACGATCGGAGTGAGATTAAAGGCGAAGCTCAACAGCGTGACGCCAAGGCCCGATAGCGCGGCCAGCTTCAGTGGCCATCCAGGGCGAGGGCCGGGCCAGCGGGCCAGCCGGGTGCCGGCGACCAAAGGCACCAGGAACATGGCGACGTAATACAAGGCGTAGCAATCATTCGCGGCGCAAGAGATTATCTGGAAAGCCTCCGCGTCGCCGGCGCCCCACATCGCGAACAGGTTGGTGAGGAATGCCAGGCCGCATACCGTGCATAAGGCGAGCACCGGGGTACCGAAGCGCCGGTGCAATCGGGTAAAGGCCTGTGGAAACAGATGGTCCCACGCCGCCACCATCGGCAGACGGCTGGTCTCGGCAAGTATGGTCGCATATTGCGCGATCAGGAACATACCGAACGCCAGATTGACGACGGTTCCGACCAGCGCCGCTACCCTCGACCCTGCGCCGAGCGTCGTGCCCAGCAATTGCGGAATAGGGCCGGTGAGATCGATTTCGGCGGCCTTGGTGTAGGTCAGCAGCGCGCCCGTGGTGATAATGTAGAGCAAGCCGATCAACGGTGCGGCAAGAATGGCCGAACGAATGATATTGCGTCGGGGGTCGCGCATTTCGCCGGCGAATACGGCTACCTGTTCCAGCCCGGAAAGTCCGTAAAACGAGAGCTTGGAAAACAGGTTGACCGAGACGAGCAGCGACCCGGCCATCGCCAGACCAAAAGCCGGTTGCGGAGAAACATGCGGGTGCACAGGCGTCGCGCCCGGATGAACGAACAGCAGGCTGGCGGCGACCCCGACCACCAGCAACGTGACCGCGGTGCCGAAATGCGCGACCCATTTCCCGTAACGAAACCCGACAAGATTTATCAGAAAGAGTAAAACCAGTAGCAGGCTGCTGAGCGCGGTCACGAACCATCGGCTCGTCTCCATCCAGGCGCCGTCCGTACCCAGCGCGTAGCGCAGGGTGGCGGCAATCTGCATGCCCAGCCCGGCAATCAGCAGCACGGCCCACATGCCGAAATTCCATGCCGCGGTGAACCCGGCAAATGGACCCAGCATATGCTTGGTCCATTGATAGACCCCACCTTCCTCGGGCCAGATATTGGCACAAAACCCGACGACAAGCCCGATCGGCACGAAGAACAGAATTATGGCGGCAAGCCACAGCACCACATGGCCGGACCCGGCCCGCCCCGCAGCGCCGACCCAGGTGGCGCCAAACACCAGCAATACCTGCATTGCCACCAGGTCGGGCAACCGCAATACGCGGCGCAGATCGTGTTGCTGGGTCTCCGGTTCCGGCGGGGCCATCCGCCAACACTGCCGGGCGCATCGAGCGGGTGCAAGGGCACGGCGCCGCCGGCTACGACCACCCGGCGGCGCAAAAGGCTGAGCCCGGCGTGGGCACCCGTGCCGCCGATCACGCGAGGCAGATCCAGCCGATCCTAACCAGAATTAACCAGGACCGACCTGGCGACACATTCAGGGGGTCTGCCCGAGTTTGATCGAAACCCCGGGCAGACTTCAGCCATTTGTTTTCTCGTTGAAGGAACGACCCCGACGAGTTTGTCTACGCCGGTCTCATTCTAGTAGCGGGACAGCAACTTGATCATGTCGGTGCTGGGCGAGCCGAGCCCGGTGACGAGATCATAATTCGTCGTGCATGTGAACTTGCCGCTCTTGCCGGAAGTTTCATCATGGAACAGGAATTTATAGTATTTGGTGTTGCCGTACTGGTACAGGATGGGATTGATCCATCCGGCCGGGCCATGGCCCTCGCTGGCAGCCTGTTGATTGGCCAATGCCACGAACCCCGCCCACATCGGCGAGGCGAAGCTGGTGCCACCGGCAACGCCGCAGCCGGAATTGGCGCAGTAATACATGTTGATATTCGCCTGTGCCGCTACGTCCGGCACGTTACGCAACGTGGTGGATCCGCCATTGGCGGTGTTGATATACGGCAACTGATAGGGCTCGATCAGAATGGTCTTGTCGACCGAGGGCCCACCCGCGCTGCTCGACCAGCCGGTTTCGCTTTTCCAAGTACCACCCGGGCCGTTGGTCACCAGGTCGGTGCCACCGACCGCGGTGATGTTGGCGTCCTCCTCCGGCCAGGGGCCGCTGGCCAGCAAGCTCGAATAGTCGCCACTCGCGGTCAGGTTGGTCTGGCCCTGCAAGGCCATTTCCTTGAAAATATTGTCATCTGTCGTGAATTTTTCATTCCAGCCCCAGGAGGTGCTGACGATCTGGCTGGTATCGCGGGAAACCTGCGAATTCAAGACGTCCTCGGCGTTGTTGCCGACATAAACCTCGACCCCGGCAAGGCCCGGCGCCATCGAGATCGTGTATTCGATGTCCAGCGCCTGCTCGCTATCGTCGCAGCTGCCGGTGCAGCCCAGCGGCGCGCTGTCTGTGGCAATGCCGGTCACCGGCACATTCAGTGGTTGCCCAACCTTGCTGAAATAGGTCTGCACACTGGTCAGATTGTAGCCGGCCAGTTCCATCAACCCCACGGTCTGCCCGGCGCCGGTCAGCGTACCACGGCCGTAATACGCGGCCCGCATGTCGCTGCCCAAAAACGCGCCATTCGGACCGGAGCCGGTGGTGCGCGCACCCATTGCCGTTTCCTGCGGGCGGATCAGGCGCGGCTGCGGCAACTGGTAGTTATCCAGTCCTATCACATCCAGCAGCCTGACGTTGGTGTCCACGCTCGGCGTCCGGTCGGCCGCGAAGAACAGGCGGTGCTCGGTCGGATGCTGGTAATAATTCATGGTCACATGAAACGCACGCTCGATATCGGCCGCGCGACCCGTCAACTTCAGTAACGACCGGTTGGCGGCGCTGTCATCCACGGTCAGCCCCATGCTGCGGAAATAGTCGGCGGCCGCGGCAAAGTCGGCCTTGGTCGGTCCAAACTGTGCGGCATATTGCGCAACCGTCAGAAAGTGCCGGTAATTGGCGCTGGCTGGGTCATAGATGGCGCGCAGCATGGCATCCCGCGCGGCCGGATGGCGCACCGGCAGGGAAACCGAAACCGCCATCACGGTATCCGCCGCCATCCGTCCGGCCGGCGCCAACTGTCCAGCCGCTACCGGCGCGGGGATCGCCGCCTCGGTAATCCGCGTCGCCGCGAGCGCGGGCAACGCCGTCATCATGGTGCTGGCCACCGCCAAGGCCGCAGCAAGCCGCGAGTTCAAACGCATGGATCCGGTCCTCTCAATACGTGCTTCCGGTCCGACGCTAGCGCGCTCGGGTCATTGTTTGGAACCACCCGCAGGCACGATTTTCCGGTCGCCTCGAGCAAATGCATGGCCTGGCGGCACCCCTCGATGGAAAAGACGGCTCGTCCTGGTGGCGCCGCGGTTCGCCCGTGCTGTGAGCCCCCCCTATCGGGGCCGGTCGGGCTTTGCCCCACGGCCGCGCGCCGGGATGCCAGGGCTTGGCGAAGCCACACCGCCCGTGATGCGCCCATTTGGGCTGGGCTCCAGCCGCCGCGCCCCGAGGGCCTGTGCTCGCGCGGCGCGGCGTCCCCTGCTGGCGGTCGTCAAAAGTGACTGAACCCGAGCGGCTCCAAAACCGCTGTCCCCTCGTAGATCTCGGGCGTGCCGGCGATGATTTCGCCAATCCGGGTCACCGTCACATTCAGGACCTTGGCGCGGTCCCGCAGGGCGGCTTCCGCTGGCGCAGGCACCGCCATCAATAATTCGTAGTCATCACCTCCGGTCAGGGCCAAATCTCGCCAGGCGGGTCCGGCGGCGCGCCCTGGGGCGGACAACGGCAGCAGGCCGCGGTCCACGCGCGCGCCCACGTTGCTGGCGCGGCAGATATGGGCAAGGTCCGCCAGGATACCGTCCGAGATATCGATGGCGGCACTGGCCAGCCCGTCGGCGAGTCCCAACCGGGGGGTGGGCAGGTCGTACCGGGCCACGAGCACTCCGTCCGGGTCCGGCAATCTGCCGCGTTTGGCCGCCAAACCCAGGGCTGCGTCGCCGAGCGTTCCGCTGACCCACAGCCCATCACCGGGGCGTGCTCCGTCGCGGCCTATGGCGCCGCAAATCGGCGTCGTGCCCAGAACAGTGAGGCCGAGGCTGATGTCTTGCGACGTGGACGTCGAATCTCCGCCCAGCAAGCGCAGCCCGAAGCGCGCCTGTTCCTCCGCCAGACCCTGCGCGAAGCCTGCGAACCAGGCATCGGGGGTTGGTCCGGGCACCGCCAGCGTCAGCAGATAGCCGAAAGGTTCCGCCCCCATTGCCGCCAGATCCGACAGGTTGACCCGCATCAATTTCCGCGCCAGCAACCCTGCCGGGGTGCCCGGCAGGAAATGCACGCCTTCGTTCATCACGTCGGTCGAAATCACCAGCTCACGGCCCGGTAGCGGGGGAATTACCGCCGCGTCATCTGCCAGGTTGCGGGCTTCGGGTCGGGCCAGGGGACGAAAATACCGGGCGATCCGGTCGAATTCCGATGGCAATTTCATGGTGGCGCGGGGAGGCCGCTACTCCGGCTCGAATTCACCGGCGCGCAGAATGCGCGCCAGCCGGTTGAGCACGCCATTGGCAAGCCTTGGCTCCTCGCCAGAGAAAAATCCGTGGGCCACGTCCAGGTATTCGTTGATCACCACCTTGGCTGGCGGTCCGTCGGTCATGGCCAGTTCAGTCCCACCGGCGCGCAGCAAGGCGCGCAACACCGGGTCGAGCCGGTTCAGTGGCCAATCCACCGGCAGAATTTCCATCAGATGGGTGTCGATCGTCTCCTGTGTCCGCACGGCTTCCCGCACGATGCGCGCGAACAGCCGCGCTTCGGCGGCAGGCACCCGTCCGGCCTCGTAGTCCTCGGCAGGGTCGGCGCCGGGCGTTGCCGGCAGACGGTGGCGCACGAACTGGTCGATAACGACTTCCACGCTCTCCTCGGCCTGTTCGCCTTGAAACAAGGCCTGCACCGCCGCCACCCGGCTCGCGGTGCGCGGGCGTCCGCCCGGTCGTTTGTGTGTATCAGCCGCCATGCAACCCCACCGCGTGGCGGCGCGCCACATTGATTTGTTTCAGGCATGCCACCGCGGCTTCCGCACCCTTGTTGTGCCCATCCGCGCCGGCCCGTGCCCAGGCCTGCGCCAGGCTGTCCACGGTCAGCAATCCTGCGCCCAAAGCCAGGCCATGGTCCAAGGAAACCTGCATCAGGCCCTGCATCGCGGCCGCGCAAATGAAGTCGTAATGGTCGGTCTCGCCGCGGATCACGCAACCCAGCGCGACATACCCCGCGTAGCCATGACGATCCTGTCCGACGATCAGGCGGATCGCCGGCGCCAGTTCAAATGCGCCGGCGACATCCATCACATCGAACGGCGCGCCCGCGTCACGCAGAATAGCGGTCGCCCCCTCCCGCAGGCCGGCCACGATATCCGCATAATAAGGCGCCTGGATGATCAGCACCCGCGGTGGCGCACCGCCCACCAGGGCGGGGGGCTTGGGTTTTGGCGCGTCCTTGCTGCTCATGCCGCATTCTTTCCGGGGCTTTGGCCGGCTTCCGTATCCCTGAGGCGGGGCAGGGGCACCTCACGTTCCTCGACCACCTCCAGCCCGAAGCCATCCAGTCCGATCACGTGATGGCGGGAATTAGTCAGCAAAATCAGCTTGCGTATCTCGAGATCCGCGAGAATTTGCGCGCCGACGCCGTTGTCGCGCACGTCACGCACACGCTTGCCGGTGCGCGCGTGCTGCGCCACCAGGTCGGAGTAGTGGGTCGGTCGCCATTCGCGTAGAATGACCAGGACCCCGCGCCCGGCCTCGGCGATCATGCGCAGCGCCCCACGAAATGTCTCGGCCGAGGGGGCCTGCATCAGGCTTTCCACCACGTTCACCGCGTGCATCCGGGTCAGAACGGGCGCGCCATCCGCGACGTCACCCTTCATCAGGACGATATGCTCGCAATATGGAATAAGCTCGGTCGCGTAAACCAGCATCCGCCAGGTTCCGGTCTCCGGGTCGCTGAAGCGGGTTTCGGTCACGCGGCGCACCAGTTTCTCGGTTCGCCGCCGATGCGCTATCAGATCGGCGATCGTGCCCAGCTTCACCCGGTGTTCCCGCGCGAACCGAGCGAGTTCCGGCAGCCGCGCCATGCTGCCATCCTCGTTCATGATTTCGCAGATCACGCCGGCCGGGTTCAGCCCCGCCAGCCGCGCGATATCCACCGCCGCCTCGGTATGCCCGGCGCGCACCAGGGTGCCGCCATCGCGCGCCAGCAGCGGAAACACATGGCCGGGCGTCACGATATCCTCGGGTCGTCCGGTCGGGTTGATCGCCGCGGCGATGGTGCGCGCGCGGTCGGCGGCGGAAATCCCGGTCGAAACCCCCTCACGGGCCTCGATCGAAACCGTGAACGCGGTTTCGTGACGCGATCCGTTGGCAGGGCTCATCAGTGAAAGCCCCAGAAACGCCACCCGCTCGCGCGGCAGGGCCAGGCAAATCAGCCCGCGGGCGTGGCGCGCCATGAAGTTTATCGCATCCGGCGTCGCGAATTGCGCCGGAAGCACCAGATCGCCCTCGTTTTCCCGGTCCTCGTCATCGACCAGGATCACCATCCTCCCGGCGCGCGCTTCGTCGATCAGGGTTTCGGCTGGCGAAATACAGCTATGAAGATCCTCGGTGGTCACGGCGCACTCCACTCCGCGGTGTCGGCAAGCCGCGCCACATAGCGCGCCAGCGTATCGATTTCCAGGTTCAGCGCATCGCCCGGCTTACGGTGATGGAACGTGGTGGCGGCATCGGTGTGGGGAATGATGTTCACGCCGAACCTCGTCCCCGCCACCGCATTCACCGTCAGGGAAACCCCATCGAGTGCCACCGAACCTTTTTCCGCGATGAACCGCGCGAGCGCCGGCGGCGCTTCCAACGCCAGGCGACGCGACCCGTTTTCGCCGACCGCCGAAACCAGCGTCGCGACCCCGTCCACATGGCCGGAAACCACGTGCCCGCCCAGTTCGTCGCCGAGCCGCAACGCCCGTTCCAGGTTCAGTTGCGTGCCCTCGCGCCAGCCGCCCAGCGTGGTGCGCGCCAGCGTCTCGGCCGATACCTCGGCGGCAAACCCCCAGGCCTCGCGCGCGATCACCGTCAGGCAGCACCCCGCGCAACACACCGAGGCGCCAATCGCAACCGCTTCGTCAGAGCTCCAAGGCGTTGCGATCTCGAATCGCGCATCCCGTCCCTGGCCAATCGGTCGCACCGCGCGCACGGTGCCAATCCCTGTCACAATCCCGGTGAACATCAACCCTCGCGCCGTTGCAGATACCAAACCCGGTCCGCGCCCACACTTAGGCAGGCTTGCGTCTCGAACCCCGGCATATCGGGCAGGTCGCGCCTGAGGAAGCCAATGGAATCATACTGGCCGACCAGTGTCGGCGCTCAGGGCCTTGGCAGCCGCCATGGTGGCATGCCTGGCGGCCGCGATCCGACAGTAGAATGCGGGCATCGCTTGCCACGACGGGCGCATTCGGGCTACGTCCGGGCTGCGCGCCGGAACTGGGCTCGGTGCTGGTCTCCGGGTCAGCCTTTGGGGGATGTCGGGATGTGCGGGATCGCAGGATTGCTGGGGCCGCCCGGTGACCCGGAGGAACGCGCCGCGATGGCCGCGACGATGGCGGCGACGCTCATCCATCGCGG
>JAJXVA010000132.1 GCA_021782435.1 Pseudomonadota bacterium | reverse complement strand
GGGGGCGCGATGGGGGGCGCGATGGGGGGCGCGGGCGGCGATCTGGGCATGGAGCGCGGCGAGGAAGGCTTCGGCCGGTCCCCTGGGGGTGGCATCGGTGAGGCGGGAGGTCCAGCCATCGGCGGGCAGGTCGCGCGCGGCGGTGAGGAGGGCGGCGAGCGGGGCCTCGAGATCGGGGCGTTGGGGGAGCAGATCCTCCATGCGGCGACGGAGGCCCTTGTAGCGGGAGCGCCCGCCCTCGGCGCCGAGCAGCCAGCGGCGCAGCAGCGATGCTTCCTGGCCGGAGAGGGAAATGGCGAAGGCGTTGTCGGCGGCCTCGAACAGGTGGTGACCCTCGTCGAAGACGTGGCGGGTGGGGAGACTGCTGTCATCGAGCCCGCCCCAGACCGCCTGGGCCATGACGAGGGCGTGGTTGGCGACGACGATATCGGCGCGGCGGGCGCGACGGATGGCGTGCTCGACGAAACAGGCGCGGTAGTGGGGACAGGCGCCGTGAATACATTCGCCACGCCGGTCGGCAAGATTGGCCAGCGCCGATTGGCCGAACAGATCGGACAGGAAGCCGGGCAGTTCGCCACCGAACAGATCTCCGTCACGGGAGGCGCGGGCGAAGCGGGCGACGAGGGCGAGCAGCAGACGGAGCGTGGGGTTGAGGGTGGCGGCGGCAACCGAATCGGCGAAGTTGAGCAGGCAGAGATAGTTTTCGCGGCCCTTGCGGATGACGGCGCGGCGGGCGCGGGTGGCGGGATCCGGGTAGAGGCGGGCGAGTTCCTGGTCGATCTGGCGTTGCAGGTGGCGGGTGTAGGTGGCGACCCAGACCGGGCCGTGATTGCGTTCCGCCCAGAGGCTGGCGGGGGCGAGGTAGCCCAGCGTTTTGCCAGTGCCGGTGCCGGCTTCGGCCAGCACGAGATGAGGGATGCCGGGCGTATCGGCGGGGGCGAAGGCGGGGGCGGCGGCGGCGGCGTAATCGGACTGGCCGGGGCGGGGCTCGGCGCTGGCGTGCAGGAGTTCCGACAGGCGCGCGCGCGCTTCCCGCGGGGCGACGGGCAGGCTGCCGGGCTTGGCGGGCGGCGCGGTTTCCTCCCATTCCGGGAGGTGGCGCCAGATGGCGAGGGCGGCTGGGTTGGGCACGGCCTCGGGCAGGGCGATCGCGGCCAGCAGGTGGGGCGCCCAGGGCCAGCCGGCCTCGGCGAGCCAGGCGATGAGGCCGGCGAGTTCGGGGTCGTGCCGAGGGGCTTCGGCGAACAGCGTGGCGGCAAGGGCGGGCAGGCAGGCGGCCTCGGACAAGGGTGTGGCGGCGGGGGGCGCTTGGCCGAGCGCGAGGGCGAGGCCGCGCGGCGTGGGGGCGCAGGTTTGGCCGGGACGGAGGAAAGCGAACAGCTCCAGCAGGTCGTGCGCGGGCATGGCGGGCAGGCAGAGGCGGCGCCAGAGCGCGGGGGCGTGGACGACCAGCGGCGGGGGCGCGGCGGCGAGAACGGCGCCGACCTGGTCGGGCGCGAGGGTGAGGAGCTCGCCCTGGTCGGACAGGTAGCCGACCTGGCCGTTGCGTAGCGCAAGGCTGGGCAGGCCATCGAGATGGAGCGGGACGTCGGTTGCGGACATGCGGCAGGCAGGTGGCCGCATTCGATTGACCGGGGCAACCCCCCACCCTAGCTTGCCGGGGATGGACGAGACAAAACGCGACCGCCCGCCGGCGCCAGCCTGGCCCTTCGATGAAGCGCGCAAACTGCAGGCGCGGATGACCCCGGGGAAAGTGGCGGTGTTCGAAACCGGCTATGGCCCTTCTGGCCTGCCGCATATCGGCACGTTTGGCGAGGTGGCGCGGACGAGCTGGGTGCGGCGCGCCTATACCGAACTGACCGGGGCGGCTTCGCGCCTGGTGGCGTTCAGCGACGATATGGATGGCCTGCGCAAGGTGCCGGACAATGTGCCGAACCCGGAGATGCTGGCCACGCATCTGGGCAAGCCGTTGAGCGCGATACCCGACCCGTTTGGCACCCATGAGAGCTTTGGCGCGCACAACAATGCGCGGCTGCGGGCGTTTCTGGACCGGTTCGGGTTCGATTACGAATTCGTCTCGGCGACCGAGCGATATCGGGCCGGGACGTTCGATGCGGCGCTGCGGCGGGTTCTGGCCTGCCATGACGCGATCGTGGACGCGGTGCGGCCGACGCTGCGGGCGGAGCGACGGGCGACGTATTCGCCGATATTGCCGATCCATCCCGAGACCGGGGTCGTGATGCAGGTAGCGATCGCGCGGGCCGACGAGGCGGCGGGGACGGTGGTGTGGCACGACCCCACGACCGGACGGGCGTTCGAGACCCCGGTGACCGGCGGCCATTGCAAGCTGCAATGGAAGGCCGATTGGGCGATGCGCTGGATGGCGCTGGGCATAGACTATGAAATGTCGGGCAAGGATCTGATCGACAGCGTGGCGCTTTCCGGGAAGATATGCCGGATCCTGGGGGGCGTGCCGCCGGTTGGCTTCACCTATGAGCTGTTTCTGGACGAGCACGGGCAGAAGATCAGCAAATCGAAGGGCAACGGGCTGTCGGTGGAGGATTGGTTGCGTTACGCGCCGGCGGAAAGCCTGGGCCAGTTCATGTTTCATGCGCCGCAGCGGGCGAAACGCTTGTTTTTCGATGTAATTCCGCGTGCGGTGGATGACTATCTCGCCAATGCGGGGAAATTATCCGGGCAGGAAGCGGCGGCGCGGTGGGCGAACCCGGCCTGGTTCATCGGCGGGGCGGAACTGGCCGCGGGAACGCCGCTCGGGTTTGGCATGCTGCTGAACCTGGCGAGTGTGGTGAACGCGGCGACGCCGGATATTCTGTGGGGGTTCATCCGCCGCTACCGGCCGGAACTGAGGCCGGAAACTGCGCCCTATCTGGCGGCGCTATCGGAGCACGCGGTGGCGTATTACCAGGATTTCGTGGCGCCGAAAAAGCGGTTCCGGGCGCCGGACGGGCGCGAGGCGGCGGGGCTCGCGGAGCTGGCGGCGCGGCTGCGGGACTTGCCCAGGGGCGTTGGCGCGGACGAGATTCAGACGGTGGTTTTCACGGCCGGCAAGACGGCGGGGTTCGACGAATTGCGGGCATGGTTTCAGTGCCTGTATCAGGTGCTGCTGGGACAGGACGAGGGGCCGCGCTTCGGGCATTTCGTGGCGGTGTATGGCGTGGCCGAGACGGTGGCGCTGATCGAGGCGGCGCTGGCCCGCGAGGCGGCGCCGGCCTGAGGCGCGCGTGATGGCCACGCCGCCACGCGCCGAGCCTGCCTGGCAGCGCCTGCTGCGGCACGCGCCGCCAGTGCTCGGACTTGGCCTGCTGATCGCGGCCGTGACCGTGGCGCACCGGGAATTCAAGCACCTCCGGTTCGAGGATATCGCGCGCGCGATCGGGCGGATACCGCAACACCGGCTGCTGCTGGGGTTTGGACTGACGATATGCGCCTACCTGGTGCTGACGGTGTACGACCTGCTGGGATCGATTTATGCGGGCCACCGCCTGCCGTATCGGCGGATCGCGTTCGCCTCGTTCTGCGCTTATGCGCTGTCGCATAATCTCGGGGTTTCGGCGCTTTCGGGCGGCGCGGTGCGCTTCCGGCTGTACGCGGGGTGGGGATTCACGCCGTTGCAGATTGGCAAACTGATCGGGTTCTGCAGCGTGACTTTCGCGTTCGGGGCGATGGTGCTGGGGGGCGCGGCGTTGATATTGGCGCCCGGTAGCGTGCCGTTTCTGGGCGGGGTGGTGCCGGGCTGGGGCTTGCGGGCGCTGGGCGCGGGGCTCTGGGGGGCGGTGCTGGTCTATGCGGCGCTGGCGGCGCGGGGAGGCGAGACACGGTTGTTCGGCCATGGGCTGCGCCTGCCACGGGCGCGGATGGCGCTGGGCCAGGTGCTGCTGGCGACCACCGATATGAGCGTGACCGCCTCCGTTCTCTATGTGCTGCTGCCGACGGCGGCGCATCTGACCTATGCGCGGTTTCTGGGCGTTTATGTGCTGTCCTATTCCGCGGGGGTGGTAGCGAGCCTGCCCGGGGGCATTGGCGTGTTCGACACGGTGCTGGCGCTGGGGCTGGCGACGTGGCTGCCAGCGCCGAGCGTGCTGGGCGCGATACTGATTTTCCGTCTGTTCTACTACATCATTCCTTTGTTTCTCGCGGGCACGCTGTTTGCCGGGCACGAGGTGCTGGTGCGCGGGCGCGAAGTACTGCGCCACGCGGAACCGAGGCCGGCGCTGGAGCATTGGCGGGAGAGCGATTTCGCGATCGCCGCCGGCACCGGCACGACGGCGCTGTGCGGCGCGATGTTGCTGGCGATGGGGGTGCTGGCGCCGAGCCTGGATGCCGGCTGGCTCGACCCGAAATTCAGCCCGACGATGCTGGCTGGCCATTTCGTGCCCTCACTGATCGGGGCGGCGCTGCTGGTGTTCTGCATCGGCCTCGCGCAGCGTGTGCGTGTGGCCTGGATCGGCACGATCGGGTTGCTGCTGCTGGCAGCGGCCTCGATCGCGCTTGGCGCGCATCTGCGGGTGGTGCCGGCGATACTGGTGCTGGCGAGCTTTGTCCTGGCGCCCTACCGGCAGGCGTTTCATCGACCGACCCGATGGCGGCCGCAGGCCTTGCAGCCGGGCACGGTGGCGGCCTTGCTGGCGCTGGTGGTGTGCGTGATTTCGCTGGCGGTGTTCGAGCGGCACGTGCGCTACGTGACCTCGAACAGCTGGTGGCGGATCGTGTCGTCGGGGGATGTGCCGGCATCGGTGCGGCTGGCGGTGGGGCTTTCGGTGCTGGTGGGGGTGGTGGCGCTGTGGCGGCTGCTGCTGCCGGCGGAGGCGACGGCGGAGGCGTGGACGCTGGAAACGCGGATGCGCTACGCCGGGCTGGGCGGCGCGCCACCGGCGACGGTGGATGGGATACTGTTCGACGATACCGGCGCGGCGGCGATACCGTTCCGTCGGATGGGGCGGGTGCTGCTGGGCCTGGGCGACCCGGCAGGGGCGGCGATGGCGCGCAGCGTGGTGCTTTGGCGACTGGCGGCGCTGGCGCGGCGCGAGGGGCGGCGGCTGGCGATTTATGGGGCCGGCGCGGCGCTGCTGGACGTGTATGGCGGGCTGGGGCTGGCGGCGGTGCCGCTGGGCGCGAATGGGCTGCCGCAGGGCGATGACGGCACCCGGGCCGACGCCTTTTTGTTGTGCGCGGAGGAGGCCGATATGGAATACCTGCTGCAGCGCCTGCCAGACCTGGTCGGGCGCGAACCGCGAGCCGCCACCGCGTGACCGCCACACACAGAAAGCCCGAGCAGCGGCGGACCCGGGTGGCGCCCGGACAGAATTACCCACTTGGTGCAACATGGGATGGGCGAGGGGTGAATTTCGCCCTGTTTTCGGCGCATGCGACACGGGTCGAGCTGTGCCTGTTCGACCCAGCCGGGGAGACCGAGCTGGAGCGGATCGATCTGCCCGAGTTCACCGATGAGGTGTGGCACGGATATTTACCGGACGCGCGGCCGGGCACCGTGTATGGCTACCGTGTGCACGGACCCTATGCCCCGACGGCGGGACACAGGTTCAACCCGGCGAAATTGTTGCTCGACCCCTATGCCAAATCGTTCATGGGGAAGCTGATCTGGAACGAGGCGCTGTGCGGCGGGCAGCCCGATGATGGCGATGCGCCGGATGGACGGGACAGCGCCGCGTTCGTGCCGAAATGCCGGGTGATCGACCCGGCCTTCACCTGGGGCGAGGATCGGCGGCCGCGGATTCCGTGGAGCCGGACGACGCTTTACGAGCTGCATGTGCGCGGCTTCACGATGCGCCACCCTTCCGTGCCGGAGCGGCTGCGCGGCACGTTTGCCGCGCTGACCGTGCCGGAGGTGGTGGATTATGTGAAAAGCCTGGGCGTGACCACGGTGGAATTGCTGCCGATCCATGCCTTTCTGGATGAGCCACATCTGCACGCGCACGGGCTGACCAATTACTGGGGATATAATTCGATCGGGTTCTTTGCGCCGCACCCTTCCTATGCCGCCTCGGGCAGCAGCGCGGAGTTCAAGGAAATGGTGGCGCATCTGCACGATGCCGGGCTCGAGGTGGTTCTGGACGTGGTTTACAACCACACCGCCGAGGGCAACGAGAAAGGGGCGACGCTTTCGTTTCGCGGCATCGACAATGCCAGCTACTACCGGCTGCTGCCGGAGGACAAGCGCTTCTATATAAATGACACCGGCACCGGGAATACGCTGAATTTGTCCCATCCGCGCGTGTTGCAGATGGTGACCGACAGCCTGCGCTACTGGGCGACCGAGATGCGGGTGGACGGGTTCCGCTTCGACCTGGCGACGATATTGGGGCGCGAGGCGCATGGCTTTGACGAAGGCGGAGGATTTCTGGACAGTTGCCGGCAGGACCCGGTGCTGTCCCAGCTCAAGCTGATCGCGGAGCCATGGGATTGCGGGCCAGGCGGCTACCAGGTTGGAGGATTTCCGCCGGGCTGGGCGGAATGGAACGACCGGTTCCGGGATGTCGCGCGGGGCTTCTGGCGGGGTGACGAGACACCGGCGGCGCTGGCGGCGCGGCTGTGCGCGTCGCGTGACGTGTTCGACCGGCGGGGACGCCGGCCCTGGGCGAGCGTGAATTTCGTGACCGCGCATGACGGCTTCACGCTGGCCGACCTGGTGAGCTACGCCGAGCGCCACAACGAGGCCAATGGTGAGCACAACCGGGACGGACACACGCATAATCTGAGCTTCAATTGCGGCGTCGAGGGGCCGACCGAGGATGCGGAGATATCCGCGCTGAGAGCCCGCCAGAGCCGCAACCTGCTGGCGACGCTGCTGCTTTCACAGGGCACGCCGATGCTGCTGGCGGCCGATGAACGCGCGCACACCCAGCACGGCAATAATAACGCCTATTGCCAGGACAACGAGACCAGCTGGGTGGATTGGACCGCGAC
>JAJXVA010000131.1 GCA_021782435.1 Pseudomonadota bacterium | reverse complement strand
GGTTCATGAGATCGCCTCACCGCGCCAATGCCCGCGGCCCATATCGGCTGCCCTCGTCCCGGAAAGCTGCCGCGGCGGGATGTCGAGGATGGGCCTCCCGGTAACATTGGCCTGGCTTGGAACGGATGGCGGGCAACGCGCCGGTGCGGCCGCCCCTACTCAGGCCACGACCGGTTCTGTCGCACAGCTGTGGCCATATCGCGGCAATGCCAACTTTTGCCGAAAGCTCCACCTTGCCCCGTGCCACCAGCTCTGCGCGTCCGGTTCGGTTTCCCTGCCTCAACCAGGTGGTCAGGGTCGCGGCCGCCCGAGTGCCGGCACCACGGCCAGACCCACGTTTGCGCCCAAAGGCAGAAGTTCCCGACACACCAGAATACGGTCTTATGTCCTTTATATAAGTAATAAAGTATGGCCCATACACTTATGATGAAAAACAAAGCCTCAGGAATCACGAAGAAAGGGTTCTACGGTTTTTCCTGGACGACGTTGTTTTTTGGCGCCTTGCCCGCGCTTTTTCGCATGGACTTCATGACGTTTCTGGGGGCATTCGTCCTATATGGTATTCTAGGATGGCTTTCAATTTTTAGCGGTTTTATATTTCTCCCTATTGGCTTAGCGATCGCTTTTACTTGAGCGTTTCTGTATAACGGCTATTATACCAAGCGCCTGCTCGAGCGCGGCTACGTGTTCGACGATGATCCCTCCACAGTGCAGCACGTGTGCCGCAAGCTGAACGTATCACCACCAGCCCCATCGGCACTGCCAGGCGCCTGATCCATGGGACCCAAACCTGATCCATCCGCGCAATTCCTGACGCTCCGATATCGCGCTATTGTTGGCTCGGGTCTTGCCCCGAGGCAGCAGACCGATCCGAGCCCGCGCCTGGTCGATCCGTGTAATCGGGCCCGCCCATGGTGGGGCTGCACCGCTGTCATCGTGAGGCGGCGATCATGGCTCGTGAAACTAGACGTCATCATCCCCGATTTCGCTTTGGGTAATCTCTCCAAGAGAGAGCTTGCATGTTCGTAGTTATCGTTCCATTTGGGGTGGCCGTGGCTCTTGGCTTCTTCCTTCTGGTCATTCTGACTGTGTACTTTGTAGTATGTTTCGTGTATCTTTGCCTGAAGGGGATTGTGTTATTTTTGTTGGGTCTGATGACCGGGCACAAAAAGCGCGACGCAGCGCATCACGGTGGCTAAGCGGGAATGCCACTGGCCGACAATGAAAAATCCTGATCGCCCCAAGCCGAAGCCAACCCGTTTGCAAACCGCGCGACCGACGCCACAGTGATGGTAGCGTCAGAAAAAGGCCCATACTGGTGCCTACGCGGTATGCACCCAATCCCGGCCCTGGCTGCGTGCATTTCCGAGGCTATGCGTGCACCCCGCCGCGTTGCTCGGCCTAACTGCCAATTGCCGCGTATCGCTCGGACTCCGGCTCAGGTCGCCCCTCTCGGGCACAAGCGCCTCGAGGTCGCGCTGGCATGCCCCTCGGTTCGGATCGTGCAGGACAGGGGGCAATAGCGCATCCAGATCGCCGAACCCGGTGACACGGTTCGGCTAAACCGGCCCCAACGCACTCGCCGCCTCGCATCAATGGCAGGTCCAACCCGCATCGGCCCTCGCCAACCGATTAACCTTTCGACAAGCTTTATCCCATATCATGGTATTGTCGCCAGAATGGCGCCAAACCTCGCACCCATTCTGGCTTGGGGTTGACCATGTCGGACCCGGTTACTCTGACGACTTGGACCCCAGTCTCGTTCGCGCTGTCAGCGGCGCCGGCCAAGACGCAGGCTGCCCCCGCCGCATCTTCAACGGCACAGACTCTGGTTCCGGACCCAAGGCTAACGCTCGACCCGAAGACCCACAAACCCGTGCTCGCCTATTATGACCCGATAACCCGCCGCATCACCTATATTCCCGGCAGTGCGAGCGTGGACTTTCCGTCGACCGGCACCAACATCGAGGTCTGACAAAAGGGTCACATCATCCGCTCGCTCCAGGTCCGCGGCGTCCGCTCGTTCCGAATCTCGAGGTCGAGATGGTAGCGGAATTTCCGTGGCCCTACTTGCCGGATGTAGTCCACGACATCACGCAACCCGCTATCGAGTTCCCGCGTCGTTTGGTAGTTTAACAGCTGCCGCGCCTTTGCGCTGCTGCAGACCGCATGTTTTACTTCCCGGGGCCGATCCGCCAGATGGACCGCCTGGCCCTCGAACCCGGTTATCGGCTTCAACGACCGAAATAGATGGTTGATGCTGATCGCGCCTTCATCCGGCCCGATATTGATGATCTGCGATAGCCCCCGGTCGGACAATCCGAGGCTCAGCAGACAAGCCAGGCAATCCTCCACATGGCTGAAGCAGCGCAACTGCTCGCCATCGCCATAAATGAACGGGGATCGCCCCTGCAGCATCAGATTTGCCATGATACTCGCGACGTTTCGGTATGGATCGTCGAATTTCTGACGTGCGCCAATGATATTATGCGGCACCGCGATGGCGAACTCGACCTCATGCGTCGTCGCCAGATTGATCAAGGCCTGCTCGGCTGCCACCTTGGCGATTCCATACGGGTCTTGTGGCGCCGGCGTATACGTCTCGAGGAACGGCGTCTGGTTGCGGCCATATCTGGCCATGGAACTGCAGAACACGATTCGACGCGCGCCATTCGCAATCGCTGCAGAAAATACCGAAACCGATCCGGTGACGATATTGTCCATGACCAGCGCCGGCGAGAACACGGAAAGCCCTTCGTACGCCGTCGCTGCGCAATGAAAGACCACCTCGACACCGCGGCAGATTTTCAGCATGGAGTTGAAGTCACGGCAATCATACTGATGGAACTCGGCTTCGGGCGGCACGTTTATCAATTCACCGCCGATCAGGCTGTCGCACCCCACCACGGCATGCCCCATAGTCAGCAGGCGCTCAGCCAGATGACTGCCAAGAAACCCCGCAATCCCGGTTACCAGGAACTTCATGGTTCGCGTCCGCCCTATCGTATGAGCTCGGCGCGCAGCGCCTGCCCGCCCTTGTTGAACACAGTCCCCACCCGTATCGCGGCAAAGCCAAGCTCTTCCGCCAGCGCGCGCAATTTTCCCTCGGTATAGGCGCTCCGGTGATACTGCCCGGAGCCATTCTGGTTGCCGAAAAACATCGTCTGCAGAATACCCCAGCGCTGGCGCAGATCCCGGCCACAACCGGCATAGTGGTCAGGATGTCCGACCCTGTAGAACTCCCGCCATTCATCCCTTGCCGCCAGAAAGGTCGCGCAGACCCAGGTAAAATCGGGGACTTCCAGCGTCAGAACGCCACCCGGCCGCAATACACGGGCGAGCTCCGGCCAAACCCTCGACTCCTCGGAGAAGTCGAGATGTTCCAGCACGTGCTCGGCCAAAATCGTGTCAACCGTGCCGTCGCCGTAGGGCAGCGCCGCCAGATCCATCCGTACCGCCCCGGTTCCCGGCCGCGGCACCGCGTCGATATTCACCCAGCCAGGTAGAATCCGGGTGCCACAACCGATATGCAGCCGTATGGCACCGTCCGCGGCCCGGCACGCGGTTATTTCCGTCACATCGGACATGTCATCGCCTCCTGGTGCAGCAACCCGGCAACCGCCTCATATTCCGCGCGGCTGTCCCATCCCGGCAGCATCGTCGTCATGGCCGCGAGCAACCGCGTCAGCGGCAGGAGCGCCAGAACCCGCGCGTCCTCATCCAGCAAGGCCGCTGCCGTCACGGCCTGCGTGATGTAGCCCCGCAAGGTCTCGGCCTCGCGTTGCATCAGGGGGGCCCAGCGACGCAGAAACGTCGCGCGTGCCGCAGCGATCAGAGCCGCCCGCTCGCGTTCGGTGACTGGGGCCAGCAAGAAGTTCTCGACATGCGCATAGGCCGTCGCGAGGCAGGGCGCCCGCCACAATGCCTCGGCAAACGGTAAAGCGGGATCCACGCCGCGCGCGCTCTCGGCCATGGCCGCCCGGGCCAGCACCCGCACCGGCCGGCCGGTTCCCCGCCGCCAATACATCACGCCAGGGTCGTGGCGTATTTCCCCATAAAGTGCGAGTTCCGCCAGCACCACATGGTCCCATCCCGGGCGATAGGCGATCGGCGCCAGGCGATCCACCGCGTTCCGACGGTAGATCCCCCAGAAACTCGGGCTGCTGGTATAATGCAGCATCACCGCTTCCGCCCGTGCCACTCGGTCCGAGCCCACAGAATGCAGGCGATGGCTTTCCGGATAAACGAAATCCAACTGGCCTGGGCCGGAAAAACTCAACCCTCCGGCGTGCGCCATGACGCAGCCGGGGTGTGCGTGCAACACGGCCATCAGGCGTGCCACGTATTCCGGCGCGATCAGGTCATCGGCCGATTTCAGCATCACGAACTCCGCGTCGCCCAGCCAGAAGCCACGCTGAAACGCGCCCACCGCGCCGACATTCGCGCGGTTGTGTTTCACGGCTATTCGTGGGTCGCGCGCCGCGTAATCGCGCAGAATTTCAGCGGTTCCGTCGGTCGATCCATCATCGATCAGCGTCAGCCGCCAGTCCTGCCAGCTCTGGGCGAGCACACTGTCTATCGCGGCACCAACCGTCGTTGCCCCATCATGCACGAACAGATTGATGTCCAGAGCAGCGGCCATGGCGCTTCCCCAAGAATTTCCGGCGAGCCGCAAGCGCGGCCGGCATTTTGCACGGGACCAGTATCTCGCGACATCTATAACGAAACGTGAAGAATTTTTGGCCGGGTTCCGGCGATCGCGCAGGCCCAGGCGTGGTTCAATGCAGACGCCAGAGCGCGGCCGAAGCGCGACCCATCACATAATGGGCTTTGCCGTACCCGTGCCCGGAGATCCTGGCGCAAATCGGCCAGAGCGGACGGCGCTCGTGCCCGAGCTGCCGCCCGTCTGACATAATCCTCCGCGTCGGTGGCCACCCAATCCGCGAGGCCGACATTGCTCATGTGGGATGTGCTGTGGCGGCTCGCGAAGCTATCCCCCGGCAGGGTGAGGGTCGGCACACCCATCCACAGCGCCTCCACCGTCGTCAGGCCGCCGGAATACGGTGTCGGGTCCAGCACCAGGTCGACATCCCCGTATTGCCGCAGCAATTCCCCGTGGGGGGAGCTTCCACGGCAGGTGACGCGCGCCTCGGCGATGCCGTGCGCCGCGAGCCGCGCCAGGATCCGGGCGCAGGTCTCGGCATTGTTGAACTGGTGCGCCTTCAGTAGGATCCGGCTATCCGGTACTGCCGCCATCACCCGCGCCCACAAGGCAATGGTCACGTCGTTGAGCTTGGCCAGATTATTGAAACCCCCGAACGTGACATAGCCGCGCGCGAGCGCGGGCGGCGGCACCACGCAAGGCGCCTCGGGCGGGGAATAGCACACATAGCCATCCGGCATCACCAGCAGGCTTTCCGAGTATAGGCCCGCCATCGTCGCCGGCGTCTGCCAGCGATCGGTGATGAACCAGTCCATCGCGGCGAGGCCGGTGGAATGGTTCTGCATCCCCACCCATTTCACCTGCACCGGCGCGAGGCGGCGGGCGAAGGCGGGCAATCGACCGAAATCTCCATACCCACCAAGATCGATCGCCACGTCGAGCGCCAGTTCGCGTGCCCGGGCCGCCAGTGCCGCGTCGTCCAACCCGCCAGTATCCACCCAGTCGCTCGCGCGGGCGGCAAAGCGTCGCCCCATGGCCTCCTCGGGCGGGTTCGGGCTGAGGCACACGATATCGAACCGCTCCGGGTCCAGATTCTCGAAGCCTGCCAGCGTGAACCACCCGACTGGATGCGCGCGCAACGTGCCGCTCACGAGACCCACCCGCAAACGCCGCGCCGCGCCGCGCGCCAGCATGGGCGCGGCCGGTGCCCGCTCCTGGTACCGCGCCGCGTCGCGCGCCGCCGCGAGCAACGCCGCGCCGTCAATGCCCGGCACATAGGGCAGCGTGTTGCACAGCGCCCGGGGAGGCGCCGGGTGGTTGGGCGCCAGCGCCATGGCCGTGCGCGCGAGATCCGCCGCCAGCGCCGCCTCCCCCAACGCGGTGCGCGCGGTGGCCAGGTTGCAGAGCGGCCCGACCTTGAACTCGGTGCGTGCCAGCAGGTTCTCCAGCAAAACCACCGCCTCGACGTAACGGTGCGCCCGCAGCAGCACCACGGACAGGGCCATGGTCGCGTCCTCGTCCTCGGGACATAGACGCAGAACCTGGCGCAAGGCCGCCTCGGCCTCGGCCTGGCGTGTGGTATGGGCGAGGGCATCGGCCCATAGCCGCGCCACGGTGATATCGGCGGGCGCCAGCCAGGCGGCGGCCTGTAATGCCGCCAGACCCGCCTCGCGCCCGCCCGTGGCCGCCTGCAAGACCGCCAGGCCGACGAGCGGCGGCGCTCGTTCCGGCCAGTGCGCGGCCTCGGCGGCGAACAGCTCAAGCGCCCAGTCGACCGCGCCCGACGCCCGTGCCGCTTCCGCCAGATGCCGCGCGCACAGGCCGGAATGCGGCATCAGCGCATGCGCCCGCAGCAGGGACGGCAATGCCAAACTCGCCGCGTTCGTCAAGAGATGCGCGAGGCCCAGGCAGTGCCACGCCTCGCCATCCGCGGGGTTGCGCGCCACCGCGCGTGCCGCGAGGTCACGCGCGGCCCCGGCATCACCCGCGCGCAGGCGGCCTGAAGCCGCCGCCACCAGCCCCAAATCCGCGTCCGGCGCGGCTTGAACCGTCTCGGCGGAGGTCGTCATGCGCCCGTGCCCGCCCCATTCGCCAACCGCCTCAGCGCCACCAGGGCCGCGTCCTGGGCGCCGGCCGCCAAGGCCGCCTCCACCACCGCGCTGGCGGCCGCAGCCTGCCCCGAGGCCAGCAGCAAACTGCCCGCGAGGCCGGCCGCCCGGGCATGATCCGGCACCAACGCCAATACCGCCCGGCAATCGGCCAGAGCCGCCGCCGCCTCGCCAGCGGACGCCCGCGCCCGCGCCCGCGCAAACCGCGCCGCCGCCCGCGCCGGCTGCCCGAC
>JAJXVA010000130.1 GCA_021782435.1 Pseudomonadota bacterium | reverse complement strand
CCATTTCCCCTACAAAATTCATCACCAGCGCCCCACCGACGATCACCACATCACGGAACACCACCAATATCGCCAGCCAGTCCGGCAACCGCCCGATCGCCGCCAACACCACATACACCGAAACCAGCAAAAGCTTGTCCGCCAGCGGGTCCAGCACCGCGCCCAGGTGGCTGCGTGCCCCCCGCCGGGCCAGATAGCCATCGAGCGCGTCGGAAATCCCGGCGGCCAGAAACAACCAGAACCCCGCCCGCAGCGCGCCGATCACGATCAGCCAAACCACCGCCGGCACCGCGCAAAGCCGCGCCAGGCTGATCGCATTCGGCACCGTCACGATCGCGGACCGGGAAATCTGCCCATCCATCCCTCTGCCCTTAGCCCATCCCCGGCCACGGCCACAAACCATCCGCCCGACGGGTCGGGTTTCGGCGTGAACCAGCAGGTCCGCCGCCAGTCCGCATTGCGCGCAACCATCCGGTGTGATTGATCGGTCCCCCTGTTCACCAATCACGGAAGCCAAAGCCATGGCCGGCCTCACCTACCGCGCCGCCGGCGTCGACATCGATGCCGGGGATGAACTCGTCGAGCGGCTCAAGCCGCTCGCCCGCGCCACCACTCGCGCCGGCGTGCTCGGCGGCATCGGCGGCTTCGGCGCCTTGTTCGACCCCCGTGCCGCCGGCTTCATCGATCCGGTCCTGGTCGCGACGACCGACGGCGTCGGCACCAAACTGCGCATCGCCATCGATGCCGGCGCGCATGACGGCATCGGTACCGATCTCGTCGCCATGTGCGTCAACGACCTCGTCGTCCAGGGCGCCGAACCGCTCTTCTTCCTCGATTATTTCGCAACCGGGGGGCTCGATGTGGCCATCGCCGAGCGGGTCATCGCCGGCATCGCCACCGCCTGCGCCGCAACCGGCTGCGCCCTGGTCGGCGGCGAAACCGCGGAAATGCCCGGCATGTATGCCCGGGGCGATTACGACCTCGCGGGCTTCGCGGTCGGCGCCGCCGAACGCGGCCGCCTGCTGCCGGCCAATGTCCAGCCAGGACAGGCGCTCCTTGGCCTGCCCGCCAGCGGCGTTCATGCCAACGGGTTCTCCCTGGTTCGCGGCATCATCGCCGAAAGCGGTCTCGCCTGGTCGGCGCCTGCGCCGTTCGCACCCGGGCAAACCCTGGCCCAGGCGCTGCTCACCCCCACCGCCCTCTATGTCCGCCCGCTGCTGGCGCTGGCGCGGGCCGGCCTGCTCAGCGCCGCCGCGCACATCACCGGCGGCGGCCTTCCCGGCAACCTGCCGCGCGTCCTGCCCCCTGATCTGGGTGCCGCCATCACCGAGGCGTGGCCGGTCCCACCCGTATTCCGCTGGCTCGCTGCGACCGGCCGGGTCGCGCCCGCCGAAATGCTGCGTGTTTTCAACTGCGGCATCGGCATGGTCGCGGTCACCGCCGATCCTGAGGCCGCCACCGCCTGCCTCGCCGAATACGGTATCGTTCCCATCCCACTCGGCCACGTCACACCGGCCGGGCCGGAATTTCACATCGACCCTGCGCTCCTCACCGCCCTGTTCGCATGAAAACCCGCGTCGCCATCCTCATCAGCGGCCGCGGCAGCAACCTGCAAAGCCTCATCACCGCCGCCGCCGCCCGCCAATACCCGGCCGAAATCGCCCTCGTCCTCAGCAACAACCCCGCCGCCCCCGGCCTCGCCCGCGCCGAAGCCGCCGGCATTCCCACCCTCGCCATCGACCATCGCCGCCACGGCCGCGACCGCCAGTCCCACGAGGCTGAACTTCACGCCGCTCTCCAGTCCCACGCCATCGGCCTCGTCTGCCTCGCCGGCTACATGCGCCTGCTCAGCCCGTTTTTCGTCGCCGCGTGGCAAGGCGCGATGCTCAACATCCATCCCAGTCTGCTGCCCGCCTTCCCCGGCCTGAACACGCATGAACGGGCCCTCGCCGCCGGCGTCGCGCTGCATGGCTGCACCACCCATTTCGTTACTGAAACCATGGACGACGGCCCCATCATCGGCCAGGCCGCGGTGCCGGTGCTCGCCAGCGACACGCCCGAAACCCTCGCCGCCCGTGTCCTCGCGCAGGAACACAAACTCTACCCCGCAACCCTCGCCGCGGTCGCCAGCGCCACCCTGCCCGCCCCCGCGCCGGCCGCGGCGCTGAGCCATCTGCGTCGGGTCTGACTCACCCGCAATCCGCCCCCGGGTCCCGGTCGGCCCAATACTCTTTATCAAATGAATATCCGGCGGCCGCCATCGCCGCCCCGCATCGCGCCCGGAACAGCGCCACCTCATCCGCGGTCCAACCGGTCTCGGTCAGGCTCAACACCCGCCCCATCTCCGGCGTCGAGCGCTGCGGCTGCTCGTCGCGCAGCGCCGCACCCAACCGTGCCGCCGCATCTGCGTCCAAGTTCAGAAATTCCGCCACCTCCGCGCCCACCCGCGTCGGGTCGCGCGCCAGGTCGAGCTGCTCCACCACGCGCGCCGCCGCACCCAGTTCCGGCAATACCGACCGCGCCGCGAGAATCGCCGCCGCCCAGTCGACACATAACGCGCCGAAGTCCCGCTCGGGGAATTTCAGCCGCGCCGAAACCAGGTTCTCGATCCCGCGACGCTGCATCACCATGAAGCGCGCCTCGGGCCAGATCCGCCGATACATCGGCGCCGCCAGCAGCGAGGCCGCGCCGGGGGTTTTCTCCATCCACGCCCCGCCCGGAAAATGCGCGCGGCCCAGGCGCACGAACAGCGCGCTCAACCCATCCATCATCAGCGTCTCGGGTGTCTCCGCCAGCATCGTGAACTGTCCGGCGGCGGCAAATTTCTCAGCCGCCTGATAATACGTCGCAACCTCCTCCCGCAGCCTCGCCAGCAATGGCAGCACATGCCCCTCGCCGTGCCCGGCATAGTGCCCGCTCCGTCGCAGTGCCCGGCCCATCGCGCTGGTCGCAGACCGATGCGCCCCCATCACGAATACCGGGCGGGAAATGCGGTCCACCGCCACGAACCGTAAGCCCAGCCCTCCGCCCAGCCATACGTCATCCGCCGCTTCTGGCCGGCTCAGCTGAAACCTGGCGCCGGCCGCGTCTCTGGCCACGAATATCAGTCGCGCCCGCAGCCCCTCATCCAGTCCCTCCGGCAGTATCAGCAAAAATCCACGCGCCTCGCCCGCCGCATCACCCGGCACGAAATTCGCCGCCAGGTCCGCGAGCCCGCTCGCCACCACCACCTCGTCCAGGGTGGCCTCCACCCGCACCGGCGACGCCGCCACCACCACGCCACCCGCCTGACGCGGCCCCAGAAACCGCACCGCACCGCGCGGGCGCGCCTCACTCACCCCGGCCCCAGGCTTTCGCCCGCCCCCACACCCACCTATCTTTCCGCCGCCAATGCCTTAATCCCGCACCCCCGACAGGACCCCGCCCATGCAGAACATCTCCGCGCCAGAGGCCTTCGCCGCCCTGCGCACGAACCCGGACGCCGTTTTGTGCGATGTCCGCACCCTCAACGAATGGCGCGCCATCGGCGTGCCCGATCTTTCGGATCTCGGCAAATCTCCGGTCTTCCTCGAATGGGTGCGCGGTCCCGGCCAGCCCCCCAACCCGGATTTCCTGGCCGTGCTCGCCGCCAGTTGCACCGATAAATCCACGCCGATCTATTTTCTGTGCCGCTCGGGCGTGCGCAGCGCCGCCGCCGCCCTCGCCGCCGAACAGGCCGGCTGGAAGCAAACCTTCAATATTCTTGCCGGGTTCGAAGCCCCGGGCGGCTGGCGCGCCAGCCTGCTGCCCAGCGCCCCGTTCCAGCCCGGGTAATAGCCTTGGCGTGGAATTGCCGCGCGCCTCAATCATGCCCACCGAACAATCCGGTCAGGCCCGCCTCGCTCGCCGCGCAGCATCCACGTTCCGTGATGAACCCGCTCACCAGCCGCGCTGGCGTCACGTCGAAAGCCGGGTTCGCCGCTGGGCTGTCCCGCGGCACGATGCGTATCGTCGCCACCGTGCCGTCCATCGCCCGCCCGGTCATCGTCGTCACCTCGCTCGCCGCCCGTTCCTCGATCGGAATTTCCGCCACCCCGTCGCGCAATCCCCAATCGATTGTCGTCGACGGCAGCGCCACCCAGAATGGCACCTGGTTGTCGCGGGCCGCCAGCGCCTTCAGATAGGTGCCGATCTTGTTGGCCACATCCCCCGTCCGCGTCACCCGGTCGGTGCCAACGATGACAAGGTCCACCTGCCCGTGCTGCATCAAATGCCCGCCGGCATTATCGGCGATCACGGTATGCGGCACGCCATGGCGCGCCAATTCCCACGCCGTCAGCGCCGCCCCCTGGTTGCGCGGCCGGGTTTCATCCACCCAGACATGCACCGCCAGCCCCCGTTCATGCGCGCAGTAAATCGGCGCCAGCGCCGTGCCCCAATCCACGGTCGCCAGCCATCCCGCGTTGCAATGGGTCAATATATTCACAACCCCCGCCTTCGCCCGCGCGAGATCCTCGATCAGCGACACCCCGTGTTCGCCAATCGCGCGGCATTGGGCCACGTCCTCGTCGGCAATCCGCATCGCCTCGCGCTTCGCCGCCGGCGCGCGGTCCCGTGCCGCCAGCCCCGCCACCGCGTCGCCCACCCGCCGCACCGCCCAGGCCAAATTCACCGCGGTCGGACGCGCGGCCTGCAGCGTCTCCATCGCGCGCGCCAGCGCATCATCGCCGGCATCCGCGCACAGCGCCAGCCACAGCCCGTACGCCGCCACCGCGCCAATCAACGGCGCGCCGCGCACCTGCATCGTTCGTATCGCGTGCACCACTTCGGCCAATGTCGTGAGGCGCGGAAATTCCAGCGCCCAAGGCAGCCTGGTCTGGTCGATGATCCGTATCGCACCGCCATCCGTATCCAGCCACACGCTCCGATACGGCGTTCCGTCAATCTTCATATCCTTGCCTTTCGCAAAAACCCGGCGCGTCAAATCCGCTGATGCAGCACACAGACCAGGGTGAAAAGTCGTCGCGCGGTCTCGAAATCGATCATCGCCTTGCCTGCAAGCCGCGCCATCATCAACTCGGCGCCTTCATTATGCAGCCCGCGCCGCCCCATATCTATCGCCTGTATCCGCGCTTCGCGGCCATCCGCCACCGCCAGCGCATAACTATCCACCAGCAGCTGATAATCCTTGATCAATCGCCGGAATGGCCCAAGCGCCAGCACGATCGCGGTCAAGGGCGCATCGTCACCGTCCCGAATGTCGAAGACGAGCCGGCCTTCGAAAATCGAAAGATGCAGCCCATAAGGCCCCGCGACCTCGGTCCCGACCGGGTCGAAATGGTTTTCCACCACCAGGTCGGCGGCCGCCTGCGCGCGGTCCGCTTCCTGCAACTCCGAAAGTCGCGTCAGCGCCTCGCCTTCCAGTAAAATCCGGCTCAGTCGCGCGCTGCGCGACGTCTTTGGCGACTCATCGGTCATGCCAGTCTTGCGCTCATATCACGCGCTCTCTCGGTCTTTTCCGTTTCGCATCGTGCCCAATCCCGGCCGGGCGCGCCAGTGTCGTCAGCAAAGCAGGCCCCGCGCGCCCACCCCTCTCGTGCCAGCGTAATTACAAGCCGCATCGGCGATCTCGGCGGAAAGTTCCAAATTTTTTGGTCCTGTCGAGGCATAACGGCAAAAAATCGCAATTCCACCCTGAATACCGCATGCTTTTTGTTGACACGATCACGGCGGGCGCGGAATAGCAAAATTTCATGGGCCATCGCACATTTGTGCAGTCGCCCTGATGCCGATACTGGAAGCGATGCGCGAAACGACCCGAACTTTATCTTTCGGCCCAAAAGCACCGGCGTCAACGGCAGGCGTCCCGCGCGCATTTCCTGAAAGCCCGTTCCGCCCCCGGCTGAAAAACCACGCCGCCCGCGGAATGCAACGCCCCATCGGCACCCCGCGCTTGGCGCAGATCCGCGTCGCGCCCGTTCGCCAAATTCGCGGATGATCCCAGAAATGCATCGGAACCAGGAGACGTAAATGACACCCGACGATACCGATACCGGCACGGAGGCTGGTGGCACACAGTTGCTCGCCATGCGCACCCCGGCGCGCCGCAGCAGCACCGCCGGGCGCAAGCCGGCCAAGCGGGCCGCCGCCGCCGCGGCCAAACCGGCAGCGAAAGCCGCCAAGCCCGCGGCAAAGGCCACGAAACCGGCGGCGAAAAAAATCGCCAAGCCGGCAGCGAAAGCCGCCAAACCCGCGGCGAAGGCCGCGAAGCCGGCGGCGAAAAAAATCGCCAAGCCGGCAGCGAAAGCCGCCAAGCCCGCGGCAAAGGCCACGAAACCGGCGGCGAAAAAAATCGCCAAGCCGGCAGCGAAAGCCGCCAAACCCGCCGCCAGAAAAGCCACGGCCAAACCCGCCGCTAAAAAACCAGCGGCAAAAAAAGCCGTCGTGAAAAAGGTCGCTGCCAAGCCGGCCGCCGCTAAAGTCGCAAAGCCAGCGCCCGGCAAACCCGCCGCCAAGGTGGTCAAGCCCGCTCCCAAAGCTGCGGCCAAGCCCGTGGCCACGCCGCGGCGCCGCGGCCGGCCACCGAAAAACGCGATCCCCGCCGCCGCCGCGCCGGCCGCACCCATGCCCAAAAAGCGCGGGCGCAAGCCAAAAATCACCGCCATGCCCATCGAAGCCGCCCCTCCAGCGGCCGAGGCCATGGAATAAGCCGGGCGATTTCACCCCGAACCTGGACGGATACCCGCGGCCATTTCCTTTGGCCGTGGGTATCCCGCCACCCGTCCCGCCAACCTCACGCGGCGTGCTCCCGGCCGGCCCTGCCGCGTCCCCGCGCCAATCCGCGCCCCGACATGCCACCGCGTCATGCGCGCACCTCTTCAAAGCGCGCGCGCTTTGCCGTATTCAGGCGCCGTTTCAAATCGGATAGCCGAACATGACCAATACCGTTTTCAGCAACACCCCGGTTCCCCCCGTAACCGAAACCGCCCTCCTCGCGGAGCATCAGCGGTTCTGGCACGGCTTCAACAGGTTCACGATCGGCGGCATCGTCGCGGTCG
>JAJXVA010000129.1 GCA_021782435.1 Pseudomonadota bacterium | reverse complement strand
GGAATAGGCGATGACGCGCTTTATATCGGTCTGGGTGCAGCCGATGGTGGCCGCGAACAGGGCGGTGGTACCGCCGATGATGGCGATGATGGCCAGGACCGGCGCGAGCGTGCCGATGAGCGGCGACATGCGCGCCATGAGGAACACACCGGCGGTGACCATGGTGGCGGCGTGGATGAGCGCGGAAACCGGGGTCGGGCCCTCCATCGCGTCGGGTAACCAGACATGCAGACCGATCTGCGCGGATTTGCCCATGGCGCCGATGAACAGCAGCAGACCGATGATGGCGAGCGCGTGATGGGGGCCGAACAGGTTGACCATGTCCTGGCTGTGGGCGGGAATTTGCGCGAAGATCTGCGCGAAGGCGATGCTGCCGAAGGTGGCGAACAGCATGGCGATTCCGACCGCGAAAAACAGGTCGGCGATGCGGTTGACGACGAAGGCCTTGATCGCGGCGGCGCAGGCCGAGGGTTTGTCGTACCAGTAGCCGATGAGCAGGTAGGAGGCGAGGCCGACACCTTCCCAGCCGAAGAAAAGCTGGAGCAGGTTGTTGGCGGTGACCAGGCTGAGCATGGCGAAGCTGAACAGCGAGAGATAGGCGAAGAACCGATAGGTGGGCCGCGCCTCGTGACCCATGTAGCCGAGGCTGTAGATGTGGATGAGGGTGGCGATGGAGGTGACCATGGCGACCATGGTGGCGGACAGCGCGTCGTATTTCAGCGCCCAGGCGACGTGGAAGCTGCCGCTGCTGATCCAGTGCGCGACGGGCACGACGCCCTGGGGCGCCGCACCGGTGATGAGCTGGACCCAGGCGGTGACGCCGCTGGCGGCGGCGACGAGCATGAAGCCGATGGCGACCAGCTGCGCCGCGCGGTCGCCGATGCGGCGACCGGTGAGGCCGGCGATGGCGGCGCCGACCAGCGGCGCGAAAGTAGCTATGGCGAACAGCATGGGCTTCAGCCCTTCATCATGGTGACGTCATCGACCTCGATCGATCCGCGGTTGCGGAAATAGATCACGACGATGGCAAGGCCGATGGCGGCTTCGGCGGCGGCGACGGTGAGGACGAACAGGGCCAGCACCTGGCCCGCGAGATCGTGCAGGGCGGCGGAAAACCCGACCAGATTGATATTGACGCCGACGAGAATGAGCTCGATCGACATCATCAGGGTGATGACGTTCTTGCGGTTGAGCAGGATGCCGAACATGCCGAGCACGAGCAGCGCCGCGCCGACCGCGAGATAATGCATGAGCCCGATGCCGGGCAGGATTTGCGGACCCATCAGGCGCTCCCGTCGCGGGTAGGATCGGCGGGCAGCGCCGAGGCGGTGGCGCCGATGAGATCGGGGATGGAGGGTATGGGCGGGGTTTCGAGCGGACGGAGCACGCCGAGTTCCGCGATGGATTGGCCAGGGCGGACATTGACCAGTTGCAGTGTATCCGCGACCTCGCGCGAGGTCTGGCGCGCGACGGACTGACGGCGGGCCCGAGGTTTTTCCCGGAGCGTGAGGACGATGGCGCCGATCATGGCGACGAGCAGGACGAGGCCGGAGAGCTGGAAGGCGAGCACGTAATGCGTGTAGAGCAGCAGGCCGAGCGCCGTGGTGTTGGACAGATGGGTGGGCGTCGCGGTGAGCCCGGCGGCAGCCTGGGGCATGGCGGCGCCCAGGCCGCCAAGGGTCATGACCAGTTCGACCAGCAGCACGATGCCGATGGCGGTGCCGACGGGGGCATAGCGTTGCAGGCCCTCGCGCACCTGGGTGAAGCTGACATCGAGCATCATGACCACGAACAGGAACAGCACCGCGACGGCGCCGACATAGACCACGACCAGGATCATGGCGAGAAATTCGGCCCCCGCGAGCAGAAACAGGCCGGCCGCGTTGAAGAAGCCGAGAATGAGAAAGAGCACGGCGTGCACGGGATTGCGGGCGCTGATGACGAGCGCCGCCGAAACGATGAGCAGGATGGCGAATACCCAGAAGAGCGCGGATGCGAGCATGGGATTTACCGATACGGAGCGTCGAGTTCGAGCCGCTTGGCCAGCATCGGCTCCCAGCGGTCGCCGTTGGCGAGCAGCTTATCCTTGTTGTACATCAACTCTTCCCGGGTTTCGGTGCTGAACTCGAAATTCGGCCCCTCGACGATGGCATCGACCGGGCAGGCCTCCTCGCACAGGCCGCAATAAATGCATTTGGTCATGTCGATATCATAGCGGGTGGTGCGACGGGACCCGTCTTCACGCGGTTCGGCCTCGATCGTGATGGCGAGTGCGGGACAGATGGCCTCGCATAACTTGCAGGCGATGCAACGCTCCTCTCCGTTCGGGTAACGGCGGAGCGCGTGTTCGCCCCGGAAGCGCGGGCTCATCGGCCCCTTCTCGTACGGGTAGTTGATGGTGACCTTGGGCTTGAACAGGGATTTGAAGGTGAGCCGCATGCCAGCGAGCAGTTCACCGAGAAAGAGTGAGCGAGCCGCGCGATCGAGACGTGACATCGTTTTCCTCGTCAGACCTGGGCATGGGGCAGGAGATGGAAGCCGTAGAGCACCGAGGCGGTGAGTACCAGCCAAACCAGCGAGGTGGGCAGAAAGACTTTCCAGCCGAGCCGCATGAGTTGGTCGTAGCGGTAGCGCGGGAAGGTGGCGCGGACCCAGAAGAACATGAAGATGCAGAAAAAAACCTTGAGCAGAAACCAGAGCGGACCAGGCACCCAGGTGAAGGGCGCGAATGGCAGCGGCGGCAACCAGCCACCCAGGAAAAGAATGGTGGTCAGTGAACTCATGAGGAACATGTTGGCGTATTCGCC
The DNA here is from genome assembly GCA_021782435.1 of Pseudomonadota bacterium. Classification (GTDB taxonomy): domain Bacteria; phylum Pseudomonadota; class Alphaproteobacteria; order Acetobacterales; family Acetobacteraceae; genus JAJXVA01. The sequence goes on along the minus strand of JAJXVA010000129.1, from coordinate 4,251 downwards.
AAGGAAGAACAGGCCGAACGACATGGAGCTGTATTCGACGAAAAAACCGGCGACGATTTCACTCTCCCCCTCCGGCAGGTCGAACGGGGCGCGCCCGGTTTCGGCCAGGGTGGAAATGAAGAAGATGATGAACATCGGAAACAGCGGCAGGCAGAACCAGACATGCCTTTGCGCGAGGACGATGGCGTTGAGGTTCAGGCTGCCGACGCAGAGCAGCACGCAGACGATGACGAAGCCCATGGAGACTTCATAGGACACCATCTGCGCGGCTGAGCGGAGCGCGCCGAGGAAGGCATATTTGGAATTGCTGGCCCAGCCGGCGATGATGATGCCGTAGACGCCAAGAGAGGAAATGGCGAACAGATACAGAACACCGACATTGATGTCGGCGATCGCCCAATGGTTGTTCACGGGGATGACGGCCCAGGCGACCATGGCCAGGATGAAGGTGAGCATGGGGCCGGCCAGGAACAGCACGCGGTTGGCGCCGGTGGGAATTATGGTTTCCTTGAGCAGCATTTTCGCGGCATCGGCGAAAGGTTGCAGCAGGCCGAAGGGACCGACGACATTCGGACCCTTGCGCCATTGCATGGCCGCGAGCACCCGGCGTTCGGCGTAGGTGGCGTAGGCGACGCAGATGAGAACAGGGACCAGAATGGCGAGCGCCTCGAGCACGGTGAGCGCGAGGGTGACCAGATTGTCGGTGGTGATCATGCAGGCCTACTCCGCCGCGACCGGCAATTGGGTGACCGCGGCGCGACAGGCGGCCATGGTGGGGCTGGCGCGGCTGATCGGGTCGGTCTGGTAATACGATTCGTGGAGTGGCGCGAACTGGCAGGAAGAAATTTCCGCCGGACCCGCCGGTGCCTCGCCACCGGAGCCACCGGGTTGCGGGGCGAGGCCGAGCCTGCCGAAGACCGGGTTGGCGGCGGCCAGGGCGGCGCGCACGGCATCGAGCGAATCGTAGGGCAGCGCCTGGCCGAGCGCGTCGGACAGGGCGCGCAGAATGGCCCAGTCGGCGCGGGCGTCGCCGGGCGGGTCGACCGCCGCGTAGCCGCGCTGCACACGGCCCTCGAGGTTGGTGTAGGTGCCCGATTTCTCGGTGTAGGCGGATCCGGGCAGAATGACATCGGCGCGCGCCGCGGCGCGGTCTCCGTGGTGGCCCTGATAGACGACGAACGTATCGGGGGCGATGGCGGCGATGTCGAATTCATCGGCGGCCAGCAGATAGAGGAAATCGGCCGCGCCGTGGAGCGCGCCGGCGAGCGGGCCACCTTGTGGCACCAGGCCGAGATCGAGCGCGGCGACGCGGGCGGCGGCGGTGTGGAGGATATTGACACCGTGCCAATCGGGCCGGAGCGCATCGAGCGTGCCGGCCAGTTGCCAGGCGAGGCGGGCGGTGGCCGGATGACGAAGCGCGGCAGGGCCGAGAATTATGGCGGGGTTGCGGGCACGGGCGAGCACCGATTGATGGGAATGGGTGCCCGCGGCGAGGTTGGCGAGAGCTTGCAGATCCTGGCCAAGCCAGGTGGCCTCGTAGGTGAGATCGGCTTGCGGGCCGATGGCGGCGATGTGGGCCTGGCCGGATTGCCAGATTTTGCGCAGACGCGCGTTGAGCACCGGGGATTCGTGGCGGGGATTGGTGCCGACCAGCAATACCGCGTCCGCCGCTTCGATACCGGCGATGCCGGTGTTGAACAGATAATGCTCGCGCCGCGCGATGGAGACATGCGCCCCGTCCTGCCGGCAATCGACACTGCCGCCCAGCGCGCGCATGAGATCGCGCAGCGCGAGCAGGGATTCCGCGTCGCACTGATCGCCGACGATGGCGGAAATTCTGTTACCTGGGAGACCATTCAGGCGCGCGGCGATGGCGGCGAAGGCTTCGGCCCAGCCGGCCGGACGGAGCCGCCCGTCGACCCGGAGCCAGGGCCGGTCGAGCCGGCGGTGCTTCAGTCCGTCGATCGCGAAGCGGGATTTATCGGCGATCCAGGATTCGTTGACGTCGTCGTTCGGGCGGGGCAGGACGCGCAGCACCTCGTTGCCGCGAGCATCGATACGGATGGCGGCGCCGAGCGCGTCGAACACGTCGATACTGTCGGTTTTGCGCAATTCCCAGGGGCGGGCGGCAAACGCATAGGGCCGGCTGGTGAGCGCGCCGACCGGGCAGATATCGATGAGGTTGCCGGAAAGCTCCGAGGTGAGGGTGGTTTCCAGGTAGTTGGTGATTTCCATCGCCTCGCCGCGCGCGACCGCGCCGAGTTCGGGGGTGCCGGCGATTTCGGTCGCGAAGCGTACACAGCGCGTGCACTGGATGCACCGGGTCATGACGGTTTTGACCAGCGGGCCGAGATATTTGTCGGACACCGCGCGCTTGGCCTCGTGGTAGCGGGAATGGTCGCTGCCATAGGCGACGGACTGGTCCTGAAGGTCACATTCGCCGCCCTGGTCGCAGATCGGGCAATCGAGCGGGTGGTTGATGAGCAGGAATTCCATGACCCCGCGACGGCCGGCGCGGACCATTTCGGTATCGGTGAAGACCTGCATGTTTTCCGCGACCGGCAGCGCGCAACTGGCCATGGGCTTGGGCGGGCCGGGTTTGACCTCGACCAGACACATGCGGCAATTGCCAGCCACCGAGAGTTTTTCGTGGTAGCAGAAGCGCGGGATTTCCTTGCCTGCCGCCTCGCAGGCCTGGAGCACGTTGCTGCCTGGCGGCACCTCGATTTCGATGCCATCGACGGTGAGCTTGACCATGGACTTACTCCGCCGCCAGCAAGCGGCCCTGATGGGCCGCGATGCGCGCCTCGACCACCGGGCGGAAATGCCGGAGAAGACCCTGGATGGGCCAGGCCGCCGCATCACCCAGAGCGCAGATGGTGTGGCCTTCGACTTTTTTGGTGACCTGATACAGCACGTCGATTTCCTCGGGCTCGGCCCGGCCCTCGACCATGCGATCGAGCATGCGCATCATCCAGCCCGTGCCCTCGCGGCACGGCGTGCATTGGCCACAGCTCTCGTGTTTGTAGAAATGCGCAAGCCGGGCGATGGCGCGGATGATGTCGGTGGATTTGTCCATGACGATGACGGCGGCGGTGCCGAGGCCGGATTGCACGTCGCGCAGACTGTCGAAATCCATCAATACGGTATCACAGACCGATCTCGGCAGCAGCGGCACCGAGGAGCCGCCGGGAATGACCGCGAGGAGATTGTCCCAGCCGCCGCGCACGCCACCACAATAGCGCTCGATCAATTCCCGCAGCGGTATACCGAGTTCCTCCTCGACGTTGCAGGGTTTGTTGACGTGGCCCGAGATGCAGAACAGCTTGGTGCCGGTGTTTTTCGGCCGGCCGAGCGTGGAGAACCAGGCGGCGCCGCGGCGCAGGATCGTCGGCACGACGGCGATGGATTCGACGTTGTTGACGGTGGTCGGGCAGCCATAGAGGCCGCAGGCGGCCGGGAATGGCGGCTTGAGGCGTGGCATGCCTTTTTTGCCCTCCAGGCTTTCGAGCAGGGCGGTTTCCTCGCCGCAGATATAGGCGCCGGCGCCGCGGTGGACATAAAGATCGAAGTCGAAGCCCGAGCCACAGGCGTTGCGACCTATCAGCCCGGCGTCATAGGCCTGCATGACCGCGGCTTCCAGACGGCAGGCCTCGCTGTAGAATTCTCCGCGAACATAGATATAGCAGGTGTGGGCGCCCATTGCGAAACTCGCGATCAGCGCGCCCTCGATGAGTTTGTGAGGATCGTGGCGGAGGATATCGCGGTCCTTGCAGGTTCCGGGCTCGCTTTCATCGGCGTTGATGACGAGATAGGACGGACGGCCATCCGAGGTTTTGGGCATGAAGGACCATTTCATGCCCGTAGGAAAACCGGCACCGCCGCGGCCGCGCAGACCGGACGCCTTGACTTCCTCGATGAGGGAATCCCGCCCGCGGGCGAGAATGGCGGCCGTGCCGTCCCAGTCGCCGCGGGCGCGGGCGCCGGCGAGGCCCCAATCGTGCAGGCCGTAGAGATTGGTGAAGATGCGGTCCTGGTCGGATAACATGGGCTATTCCGCTTGCAGCGTTGCCTGGTCGGGGTAGGTGGCGGCGCCGAAATCAGGCGGCCTGGCCGCCGGCGCCTCCGGCCCGAGATGCTCGAGCGTGGTCAGGGTTTCCGGTCCACCTTCGGGCGCGGAGGTCTGGCGGCCCGCGTGGGAACCCGGGGCGGGCGATTCCCCACGGCGCAGAGCGTCCAGCAGCGCGACCG
>JAJXVA010000128.1 GCA_021782435.1 Pseudomonadota bacterium | reverse complement strand
GCATGCACCGCGCCGAGCGGCGCGGCCTGGATGGGCAGATCGTCCTCATGGCCGCGCACCGCGCGGGTGAGGGCGGTGCACAAAACCGGGTCGAACCGGACCCGGACCCGGGCTACGCGATCGATGCCGAGCACCTGGGCGGCGCCGGGCGAGAGCGCGATCAACCGATGCGGGTCGGCCGGGCCACGATCATTGACGCGGACCATGGCCTGGCGCCCGTTGTCGAGATTGGTGACGATAGCAATGGCCGGCAGTTGGACTTCCTGCATGGCGGCCATCATGGCGAGTGGGTCGTAGGGTTCGTTGTCGGTGGTGCGGGCCGCGTGACTGGTGGGCATCACGGCGGCAAGCCCGGTGCGGTCAAGGGTGAAGGTTTCTCTGGGGTAGTACCACACGCCACCGGCCTGCCATGCATCCTCGAGCACGAAGTGGGGAAGCGCGGTGTCCCGGATGGGTATGGCGGCTGGCGGGGTCACCGGGGCAGCCAGGGGCGCCTCGGGTGGAGCCTCGCCAGAATTATCGGGATTGGCCGGCGGAGGCGGGTAGCCCGAGTTGGCCCCCGGGGGTGCCTGGTCCGGCGCTTCGGCAGCCGGCGGGGGCGGCGATTGATCCGGCGCCGGGTTTTGTGGCGCGTAGGCCGGCGGTGCCTGGTTTGGCCCACCTTCGGGTTGGGGCGGGTTGGGGTAGGCGTCGGGTGGGGAAGAATAGCCGGGCGGATAACCCTGGGGTGGATAGGGCTGCCCAGGATAGGGCTGCCCAGGATAGGGCTGCCCAGGATAGGACTGTCCCGGATAGGGTTGGCCGGGATAGGCTTGTGGTGGGTAGGCCGGCGCCGAATTTGGCGGTGACGGATAGGCGGGCGGCGGCGGATCGGGCATGCCCTGTGGCGCCGGCGTGTAGCCCCCCGGCGGCGGTGGCGGCGGATACCCGTAAGGGTAATACCCGTAGGGCTCGGCGCACCCGCCCAGCAGGCATACCCCGCAGGCCAAAAGATAAAATTTCCGTGAAACCGTCATTCAACCACCTGATGGCCGAGCAGCCCGACCGCCAACGCGTAGAAGCTAGACCGGTTATACGCACGGATCACTTGGAAATTTGTAAACAGAAGAAACAGATCGGACGTCGTTGTGTCCGGCTGGTACAGCGTCGCCGGCGGGTTGCCGGGGGGAAGCCGAAACCCGAGCGGGCGCAGTCCAAACTGGCGCCACACCGACAGGTCCCGGGTGGTGCCTTGAGGGAGGCTGCGGCCGGTTGGGGCGGTAACCGCGATGCCCCAGGGCAGCCCTGGCTGCCAGCCATGACCGCGCAGGTAATTGGCGATCGAGGCCAGCACGTCGGAGCGGTCGGTCCAGATGTCGCGCGTGCCGTCACCATCAAAATCGATCGCATATTTCAAGTAGGTGCTGGGCAGGAACTGGGGCTGGCCCATGGCGCCGGCATAGCTGCCGGTCAGCCGCGTGGGCGAAATCATCCCCGCCGCCAGAATATGCAGCGCCGCCAGCAATTCGCTACGAAAAAGTCCTGGCCGGTCGCTGTAGCAGCCAAGCGTTGCCAGTGCGCGCAGAACCGGGAAATTGCCGGAAAAGGCGCCGTAATTCGATTCCAACCCCCAGATGCCCAGCAAAACCGAGGCTGGCACGCCGTACTGGGTGGCGATGGCATCGAACAAAACGCGGTCCTGCGTGAACAGGGCTTGGCCTTGCGCCACCCGGCGGGCGGACACATGGCTTGCGCGGTAGGTGTCCCAGGTTTCGGTGAGTTCCGGCTGCGCGTGGGTCAGGGCCAGCACGCGGGCGCTGGGGGTCAGGTTCGCCAGGGCCGGCCCGGTTACGGCGGCCGGTACCCCGGCGGCCGTCGCTTCGCGGGCGACGCTGGCGAGGAAAGCTCTGAAGCGTGCAGGGTCCGGTCGGTCGGCGGCGTTGCTCCGTGGCGGCACTGTGGCCAGCGCCGCCGCGCCCAGCAATATCTGGCGGCGTGGCAGGGAGGGCATGAAGCCAGGCTTCAGGGCTTGTCCCTCCCGCTAGGCTAGAATCGGGTGGACAGGGTGAAAACCCCGTATTGGAACAGGCCCGGCGCCTGTTCGTTGAATTCCTTGGTTTGAAACACCTCGGTGTAGCTGACCTTGACGCCGCGATAGATCAGCGCAAGGCCGGCCTGGAACTCACCCACGAAAGGCGTCAGCCCGACGCTCGCGCTGTTTTCGAAGCTGTTGCCGTTGAGTGTGATGTCATGGAGCACCGCCTGGCCATCGAAGCCGGCGAAAGCGTACCAGACGAACGGCTGGGTCGGCGTGTACGCGTAGGACCCGGTCAGGCCCGGGCGCATACGCGGAGCCCCGAAATCCGTATTCAGCCCCTGGCCGATACGGAACTGGCCTCCGGTAAGCGCATAAATACGCTCATTGCCGAGCCCCACCGTGAGGTCGGGCAGGAAGTCGGTCTCGAACATACCGATATGGCCGGTGGGCACCCGGTAGGTGCGGTCACTGATGATCTCGAACAGGGGCTCGTTATGGATCTGGTAACCCCAGCCCTTGTTCGGTGTATCTCCGATCAGATGATGGAAGCCGTTCTGCACTTCTTCGCCCAGAGCGGCTGGCCCGATCATGCCGATATCGAACTCAATCGTGCTACGATAGTTCTGCGTTTCCTGGATCAGGCCGAAATTTCCGGTCAGTTCGGCGGCGTAAGGCCGGTCACCGGGCACAGGCGGGTTGACCTGAGTGTAGAGTGGCGTGAACAGCGACTGGTCAAGCCCGATGCTGTAGCGCTGGGTGCCGTCACCCCACAGCACATGGCCGGCACGTGCGAGCCAATCCGGAACCGTGGTCGTCGGCGAGATGTAGTTCAGCGCCTCACCCGACGTGTAGTAGCGGTCGGTGCCGGCGGGGGCATCGTTCTCGAGGTCGAGGCTGACGATGCTGTTGGGATCGGCGGTCTGGGCCCGAGCCCGGCCAGCGAGGCCGGCTACGAGCAATATGGCCGAGACGGCCGAAAACGTGAGTGCCCGCATGAGGCGACAATCCCCCGGAAATGGTTTCGCGCCCGCAAATGGCGATGCGGGCGTGACTTGAACAGTGGCGCGTAAACGGCGGCGCGGCAATCCGGGCAGAAAGGCCACTCAGCTTTGGGGTTGCGCAGCGCGCCATGGCAGAGGCAGAACACGGCCGAGCCCGGAGAGGTGGCCGAGCGGTTTAAGGCAGCGGTCTTGAAAACCGCCGTGGGTGCAAGCCCACCGTGGGTTCGAATCCCACCCTCTCCGCCAGTTCAGTCCTTGAGTGGGCACAGAGTTTACGCGCCGCCCGCCACAAGCGTCTGAACCAGCTAGGACTTCGATCCCATGATGCCAATCTCGCCTTCGGCGACATCGACCCGCTGGGCGAGCGCGCGGATATGGTCGCGGCGATAAGCGCTGCCTTCGAGCCGGATACGCTGGCGCGCGGTATCAGAGAATTTACGCAGCATCTGTGGCGTGACCGTCTGGCTCCCTGAGTTCTGAAGCATGGCCTGGGCGCGCTCGGCTTCGGCCTTGGTCTGATCACAGATGGCTTTGAGGCCGTCGATGCGGTCCCTGAACGCCGGACCGCCCAGATCGACGATGCCCACCCCGATATGAGCTTCCGCCGGTTTGGTGGACACCGAGATTAGGGTGGTTCACGAGATTGGACGGTTCAGCCGAGGGTTCAAGTTGGAGGCGATCCGGCTGGTCGAGGCGCGTGGCGTTTTTCGGCGGCGCGTCGCGCTCGCCGTCCACTCCGATCTCTCGATCGAGAACCAGGTGACAGCGAGTGGTGCAATCTGACCCGACCGGCAGGCGGTCTCCTGTGATCCCGTGACGCTTGGTCAGTCAGGCTTCGGCGCCGAGGTCCGCGATGCGCTGGACCGGCGGGCCGAGCAACTCATCGGCCAGGGCCTCGCTGAACGTCAGGCCAGGGGCGTCGTATTCTCGCAGGGCTGATCGGCACGCTCCGGCTCCGTGAGGTCGAAGCCATCGGCGAGCGGCTTGCCGCCGAGACGGGCCAGGCCTTCAACCAGGCCGCCTCCGGCGAATATGTCGCCGGATCATACCGTCAGCGCTTCGTGCTCGCCTCAGGCCGCTTCGCCATGATCGACGACGGCCTCGGCTTCCAGCGCATGCCCTGGACCTCGTCGCTGGAAAAGCAGCTCGGCCGCCACGTCTCTGGCGGCGCGCGTGATGATGGCGGCGTCGACTGGGGCTTCGGCTGCAATCGGGGGCTTGGGATGTGATTCTCCCCAGGGAAAACCAAGCGCCGGAATGTCGAGGATCAAGCCAGGCTCATCCCGCTTCGGCCATCCACTGCACCGCATCTTCGCCGGCCGGGATCCTGAGCGGCGCGTGCGGGTCGGTGGCGGCCCGCCAGACGGCCGCAGCCACGTCGGCGGCATGGGTGACCGGACCGGTGTCGTCGCGGAAACGAGCGATCATGCCTTCGATCAACGGCGTGTAGTCCGGGTTATCGAGCCCGCGCAGATGCGGCATGGCGTTGGCGCCGAAGCTCGTTTCCGGCGAGCGGCCGGGGAGCACGATATGCACACGCACGCCGAACGGCTCCATCTCAGCCGCGAGGCTCTCGGTAAGCGCGTTCACCGCCGCCTTGCTCGCCCGATAGACGCTGACCAGCGGCAGCGGTTTGAGCGTCACCGTCGAGGTGACGTTGATGACCACGCCGCCACGGCGCTCGCGAAAGCCGGGCAGGACCGCCTGCAGCATCGCCAGCGTACCGAGCGTATTGGTCTCGAACAGCTGCCGCGCCGTTTCCGGCTCGATCAACTCGATCGGCACGGCAGCGCCGAACCCTGCATTGTTGACCAGCACGTCGATCTCGCCGGCCTGCCCGAGCGCGCGCGCGATGCTGCCCGGGTCAGTGACGTCCAGCGGCAGGAGGACGAGATTGGCAGACGCGGGCAGGATGTCGGCCGTGGGCTGGCGCATCGTGGCAACGACCTTCCAGCCCTTCTCGAGAAACAGTTTCGCGGTTTCGAGACCGAAGCCCGAGGAACAACCGGTAATAAGGACGGTCGGCATGGAAGTACTCCAAGTTGGTTGGCGGTCACCGGGATATGGCAAAGGGCGGTAAGACCTACTATGTCTGAAAATCCGTCATATATTTGCGATAGTCCTGTCATGGCAGTTGACCCGCTTGCCGAGATCGTCACCTTGCTTCAGCCCTCGGCCAGCTATTCCAAGCTGGTCGAATATGCCGGCCGGTGGCGCCTCCGCCGCGACATCGAGGGCAAGCCGGTGTTCTTCGCGGTGCTGGAGGGCGAGTGTCGGGTCGTGTCGTCCGGCCAGCCGCCGATCATCGTGCGCAAGGGCGATTTCGTGCTGTCGCCCGTGACCAAGGATCATGTCGTCGAGAGCATCGAGGCGCCGCCGCACGGGATCGCGATGACGCCGACGGAGATCGCCGACGGCCGATTCCGGGTCGGGCAGCCCGGCGAGCCGGTCAATCTCAGGATGCAGGTCGGGGTCTGCAGCTTCGCCTCGCCCGATGCCACCCTGCTCGTCTCACTGCTGCCGGCGATGATCGTCGCCCGCGACCAGCCGCGGCTTGCCCTGCTGCTTCAACTGGTGGGCGACGAGACGCGCCAGGCCCGGCCGGCGAGGGAGCTGGTGCTGGAGCGCCTGCTCGAGGTGCTGCTTATCGAGGCCTTGCGGTGCGGGGCTGACATCCTGTCGGCGCCGAGCCTCGCGCGGGGACTGTCCGACAATCGTCTGGTGTCGGCCTTGCGGGCCATGCACGCGCGGCCAGCGCGCGGCTGGACCGTGGCCGATCTCGCCGCGGAGGCAGCGATGTCGCGGTCCGCCTTCTTTGCACGCTTCAACCGCGTCGTCGGATTGCCGCCCATCGAATATCTGCTGACTTGGCGCATGGCGCTCGCCAAGCGGCTGCTTCGCACGCGGGAACTGGCGATCGAGCAGGTCGCCGCCCAAGTCGGCTACGCCTCGGCGAGCACGTTCAGCACCGCCTTTACCCGCCATGTCGGGATGCCGCCGATACGATATGCCCGGGCGATGCTCCCAGCCTAGCGGCGGCGGACAGCGACCAGAGCTACGATGGCGGCGGCGAAGCCAGAGGCAGCGCCAATGCTGAGCGCCCATCGTGGCCACGGTCGAGGAAGGCGCGGCCGTCCTAAGCATCTCGCTCTGCCGAATAGACCTGTCCCTTCTCGCCGTCGCGGTTGACGCCATCGCGCTCCAAATAGCGCAGGTAAGCGTCCACCGCCTTCGCGCTGACGAACGACCGTCCGCGCGCCGCGCCGCGCTGCGGGTTGAGCTTCACGATCCGCGCCTTCACCGTCACGCGGCGGGCGCGGGTCCGCAAGCCGCTGGCGTCCCGGCTCCAGGAGCTCCGCCCCTTCAGCCCGGCGGCGGCCGTAGCGCCCGGGCCTCGCGCGTTGAACCGGCCGCTTCCCTTCCCGGCCGAACCGAGCCGATTGGGGTCGCCGCCGGCGCGCCGGATAGCCTGATGCACCTCGGCCAGGAACGTCTTCGGGCGCGGCCGGACGGCGCGCGTGGCGCGCCCGCCAGCACGGTCGCGGACCCGGCCGGGACGGATGCGGAAATGGTCTTCATCGGTCGCCATGATGCGACGATTGGAAGATCAGCCGGCCGACACAAGGTCGAAAATGACGGCGTAGTGCCGTGGCGTAGAAATACTTGCTGTAGAGTATAAACGGCAGAACTGCGCGCGCCGCACGTCGCGGGCGCCACCCAGAATACCATTGAAAACATTATGGAAATCGACTTCGCCGACGCCGGCGCACCTCGCGCCTTCTGCGGAAGGCCGCCAAAAAACAATATGCAGACAAACACTTGGGAACGAAGTTCCGGCGGCGAGGCAACTCGCTTTATTTTGCCCTCCTGATTCGCCCTCTTCTTCGGGGCTCACATCGAACTCAAAAATCACCCACGCCCCAAATCAAAGCCGCAAACGCGCCGTTGCCAAAAAGAGCTATTTTGCCCTAAATGGCGCAATGGATCGCCACGGAAATCGGCCATGAAAACCATGTCGGCGCGCGAGGCGAAGAACGCCTTTGGGCTG
>JAJXVA010000127.1 GCA_021782435.1 Pseudomonadota bacterium | reverse complement strand
CATCAGAACCTCCGGTGATACCGGAGATCTATGAATCACACCTCAGCACCGCGCCGGAATCCCAAAAACGATTCCACCCTCCGCGACACCGCTCTAGCGTAAAAACTACACCCCGCAGTCGTCAAGAAGCCGAATTCGGCCAGCAACAGGCGACGGTATTCGGGCAGCCGCATCATGCTCTCCGACTATACACAACCAGCATGGGTCGCGATCATCGTATGGCCTGCATCCGACAGCCTTTTCGCCTATCAACTTTAGGATGAAGAAACAACCAAAAAGTTTGGTTTTTTCTTCTCCCCCGATGTAAGTAGAAATTCCCCTTTCACCAGTGGCTTTACCCGGCCGCGCCAAAGGCTCGGCTGCCAGTGCTGTAGGGCGCGTTGCCAACGCGCCGCGACACCGTTCGCGCCCGCACCGTGAAATATGCCGATGGCTTTCCCTGCGGGCCAACGGGTGGCATACTCCGCCGAGTGATGGATACGTTGTTGCCGCCCGTGACGTGGCCCGTCCGTGCCGCCGCCGCTTGGCATCGCGCTAGGCACGATATCGCCGCCACGCGCGGCGCAGGCTGGCTGGTGCTGGCGCTGCTGGCCGCCATACTCGCGCCAATCTGCGTGCTCTACTGGCAGACCCCGAATGACCTGATCCCCGATCGGGTTCCCGTATTTGGCCGGGTGGACGATCTGGGCGTGATCATGGCAAGCCTCGCCGCGCTGCGTCAGGCCGCCGCGCGCCTCGCCGAACTCGCCCCCGATTTCGCGGATGGCCAGCCCGGGCTGGTCCTTGCGTTCGGGCGCGCGGTCCTGCTTGGGCTGATGTCCAACACGCTGGGCCCCATTCTTTACCGCGCATCCCTCGGCAGTTGGCCAACACGCCAGGCGCGGCGGTGCTTCACCGATGGGCTGCTGCGCCGGGACGTGCCGTTGCCGCCCCTGCTGCGGGGCCTGGCCGAAACGCCGGCCGGCACGAAACAAATCCGGACCCTGCTGCAACTCACCCAACCCCCGCGCGAAGGCGCGGCATTGCTGCCACCCGCCAGTGCCCGCCGCATGACCGTGCCGCCACTGTCCGGTGATCCGCTCACCTTCTGGCGCGGGCCGAGAGTTGCGTTCCTTCATATCGAAAAATCCGCCGGCACTTCGGTGCTGGGCGTGCTCACGGCGCAGTTCCACCCGGGCCAGATCGACCCCGACCCCCTGCGCACCCTGCCGCCGCACGTGCTGCACCGCCTGCCCGCCCAGGCGCGCGCGGCCCGCCTCTTTCGGCTGGTGCGCGGCCATTACGACCTGCCCTATCTCGAGGCGCTGGGGCCGGAATTCTTCCGTGTGATATTCCTGCGCGACCCGCGCCGGCGGCTGCTGTCGCTCTACCATTACTGGCGCAGCGTCACCCCCGCGGTGCTCGCGACCGAGGGTGGCAACCACACCATCGCGCTTGCCCACAAGCTGAGCCTGGATGAATTCCTGACCTCGGATGACCCGATCCTTCGTCCCTCGATCGATAATATCTACACGCGGCGCCTGATCGGCGCCTACGGGCATGACCTGCCCCCCGATGCCGCAAACCGCGCCGTGGCGGCGCTGGCCCGGCTGGATTTCGTTGGTATCACCGAAACCATCGACGAAAGTCTGGCCGCGCTCGCCACGCGACTCCGATTTCCCGTCCCCTCCTCGGCCCCCCGCGCCAACGTCACCGCCGAAATCGCGCGCGCCGACCCGCGCTTCCGGCCGGCGCCGCGTCCGCAACCCGGCCCGGCCGCGGAAGCGGCTCTGAGCCGTCTGACCAGGCTGGATCAGATCGTCTATGAGGCCGCCCTTGCCCGTCAGGGCTGAAGCACGCGCGCTCGCCGGATACCGATATCCAGGCCTTGCCGCTCAGCCCTCATCAGACCGAACCAGTCGGACGCGTTTGCCATCCACGCCCAGCGTAATTCTACCCGCCTTCAACGCCTGCGCGTCATTGCCGAACAGTTCCGCCCGCCAGCCGGAAAGGGCGGGAATATCGGGCTGTTCCTCGGCCGCCAGCCGCTCGATATCCTCGGCCGAGGCAAGCAGCCTCGCCGCAATCCTGTGCTGATCGCTCTTGGCGGCAAGCAATACCTTGAGCAGCGCGACCAGCGCGGGCGAGGCCGCCTTCTCGCGCCGGTTCGGTGGCGCCGGCATCGCGGAATCCGGCAGCGCCTGGCACGATTCGATCACCGCCAGCAGGGCGGCACCCATGCGGCCCTCCGCGAAGCCGCGGGTTATCCCGCGGATCCGGCCCAGCTGCTCGGCAGTGCTCGGCGCGGTCGCCGCCAGCTCGAGCAGGGTCTCGTCCTTAAGGATGCGCTGGCGGGGAATATCGGCGCGCTGCGCCTCCCGCTCGCGCCAGGCGGCAATGTCGCGCAATTGCCCGAGCAGGCGCCGGTTGAAGCTGCGCGGCTTCAGGCGCTCCCAGGCGGTCTGCGGATCGACCCGGTAGAGCGCCGGGTCGGTAAGGCTCGCCATTTCGGCGCCCACCCATTCCAGCCGCCCCTCGCGCGCCAGCCGGTCGTGCAGCTTCGCATAGATGGTGCGCAGCCAGGTCACGTCGCCGGCGGCATAGGCCAGCTGGGCCTCGGTCAGCGGTCGCACCGACCAGTCGCTGAAGCGGTGCGCCTTGTCGATCTGCTGCCCCGCCAGCGACTGCACCAGCGTATCGTAGCCGGCCTGCTCGCCAAATCCGGCCACCATCGCCGCAATCTGGGTATCGAACACCGGTGTCGGCGTGGCGCCGAATTTCAACACGAAAATCTCTATGTCCTGCCGGCAGGCATGAAACACCTTTATCACCGCCGGATCGCCCATCAGCTCCCCTAATGGCGAAATATCGAGCCCCGGCGCCAACGCGTCGATGATCGCGACCTCGCTCTCGCCGGCCAGCTGCACCACGCAAAGTTCCGGCCAGTACGTGCGTTCGCGCATGAATTCGGTATCCACCGTCACGAAACTCTCATGCCGCAGCCGCTCGCACAGCGCGGCCAGCGTCGCGGTATCGCGGATCAGCACGGGCGATGGCGCGTTGTCCGGCTTTACCATGGGCTATTGCGGCCCGATGCTGCGGCGAAACCTCGCCGACGGGTCGGACGATCGATCAGGCGGCACGTATCTGGTGTAATCGGGCACCGAGGCGGCATCGGGCAGTTCCTGCTTCAGATCCCGGGTCAGCGCCAGCGCGTCGCGCTGGTCGTGCACCACATGCGGCGTGATCATCACGATCAACTCCTGGCGCTGACGGGTATTTACCTGATTGCCGAACAGAAAGCCCAGGTAAGGCAGGTTACGTAGATAGGGAATACCGGTATTCGACTTGCTGACATTGTCACTGATCAGCCCGGCAATGCCGATCGTCTGGCCGTCCTGAACCACCACGCGGGTTTTCACCACGCGGTCGTTGAAGGTGGGTGAATTCAATCCGTTGGTGGTCGTACCGGTCGCGACCGAACTGACCTCCTGCGAAATATCCATGGTCACCTGGCCATCATTATTGATCCGCGGGGTCACCTGCAACAGCACTCCGGTCGGCTGATAGGCAACCGAGTTGATGATATCGGCTGTATTGGTCAGCGTGCTCTGCGCGCTCGATTGCAGATACGGCACCAGCGATCCCACCTGCAGCGAAGCCGGCTGGTCGTCGAGCACCATCAATTCGGGCGAGGACAGCACATGCACCGTCGTCACCGCCTTGAGCGCCTGCAGGGTCGCCTGCACACCGTGCGCCGCGGCCCCGATCTGGAATCCAGGCAGGGTCGAAGCCACCCCGGCCGCGGCCTGGGCCAAGGTTTCGTTGACGCTACCCTCCTTGAAAAAGAACTGAGTGCCGAAATTCAGGTTGTCGTTCAGATCCACCTCGGCGACCGTCGCGTCGATCCGCACCTCCAGCGGCACCAGGTCGATTTTGCGCAGCATGGCCTCGACCGCGTCGAATTCGGCCGGGGTCGCATATATCAGAATGGCATTGTTCTGCGGATTAGGAATTATCCGCATTTCGTTCATGTTGACGTTGCCGCCTTCCAGGTTGCCGATCAAGGCACTGGCGCCGCCGGTATTGGTGGCGGTACTCTGGGTGGTCTGGGTGCTACCGCTGCTGCCAAGCCCGCCGAACCCGCCGGTGGACCCGACCCCCGACGCCCCACCCGACATGCCGCCATTGATGCCGCTGCCAACGCCCGTGGCACCCGGTGCGCCGCCGGTGGCGCCGGTCGCGCCACCCCCGCCGCCAATCGCGCTGGTACTGTTGGTCAGCGAATTGTTGTTCTGCTGCTGGCTATCCGGCACGGCGGTGACGTTATCGGGCGTAAAGGCCATCTGCAACGTATAGGCAATATCGTTCGATCGGGAATTCTGGAGATAGAAAACATGCCAGCTGCGTTCGGTTGCGGCCTGATTGCGCGCCACCATCTCGTAGACCCGCCGCGCATCTTCTACATAGCGTGAATTATTGGCCACCACCAGCACCGCGTTGGCGTGTGCCAGCGGCAACACCTTGACCAGGCCCGCCAAGGCTTCACCGCTCTTGCCGCCGAAGGCGGATTCCAGTGTCGTGGCGAAATTCTTGGCGTCCCCCTGTGGTACTGGCAGCAAGGCGTAGGACTGCCCTGCCAGGTAATCCGTATCGAAGCTTTCCACCAACGCGCGCAGTGCGGTGCGCGCCTCCGGATCGCCGATGATGACAATCGCGTTGCGGGTCGGGTCCGCGGTCAGGCGGGCGCCCGCGCCGACGATGGGTTGCAGCACCTTGGCCAATTCCTGGGCAGAGGCATAGCGCAACGGCACCACGGCGCCGCCGGCACCATTATCCGCGGCCGAAAAGCTGGGCACGTGTGCCGCCGCCGCCGGTGCCACCCGGAACACCCCGCCATTCTCGATCAGGGTCGCGTTGTTTTCGGCCAACAGGGTCTGCAGCGTCGGCACCAGTTGCAGGCGGGGAATCGGCCTTGCGCTGTGGAAGGTCACATTGCCGCGCACCGCCGGATCTATGCTATAGGTAACCTGAAGTATATTTCCCAGAATCTGGCTGATGACATCTCTGATGTCCGTGTCCGAGAAATCCAGTGATACATCCCCGCCACTCAGCTTGGCGCCCGATTCGGCAATCGCGATGCCCGAAATGCCAACCCCCGTCCCCACCGCCAGTTGCGCCGGCGCCAGCGCGTTGGGACTGCCGACATTGCCATTGATGCGCGGTGAGGCCGCGGGGCCGAGCGCGCCCATCGGTGTTGCGCTCACCCCCGTGCCAGCCGCCGGCGGCACCGGCACGCCACCCGTCCGGGTGGCACACCCCGCCAGCGCCAATGGCACCAGGGGCGCCAGCCACAGCACCTGCCGCAGCCCTGGGCGGCGCACGGCCAACCGGGCGTGGGGTGGTGAATTGCATATTTGCGGCAAGGGATTTACTCCGGGAAACTAGTCGGCGGGGTTCGAGCCAGGGCGGGCGAGCCCGGGCAGACGGGGCATGACCGGCGGGCGAACCAGGCCGGGGGTCATGCCCGGCGGCGGAATATAGGGCATACCGGGCGTGCCGACCGTGTTGGAATAGCCGGATACGAACGGCGGCCCGAAACTGGCGCGCAGCGTCTGCTTGCCATCCGGCCCCTCCAAAACCACCCGATCCGCCAAAATCTCCGTCACCTTGTAAATCCCGACCGTCCCGCCCGGGTGCACGATAATGGGTTTGTTCGGCCCCGGTCGCGCGAAAATCGCAATCGGCTGATCGCCGCCGATTATGGTGCCGGCCAGCCGCGGCAAGCCGTTGCCGCTACCGCTGTCGGTATCGTTCGCGCTGGCCGCGGGGCGACGGGTCATGCTCATCAGCGGGCGCGCCAGCGCCATCCGCGCCCAGCCATCCAGCTCGCTCGGCACCGCCGCCGCTTCCGCCGCGGGGGCCGCCGTAGGCACGACCTTGGGCGGCGGTGGCGGCGGCGCCCCGATGCGGGCCAGCCGCGCCTCCCCGCCAATCGCCTCGATCACCACCAGCAGGCCCAGAACCGCGGCCACCGCAATCATACCCTGGCGCAGCCTGCCCATCATTGGCTGGCCTCGGCGTCGGTCGCGGCATCGGCGGTGGTCGCGGTCCCGGCGCGGAACGCATCGACCGTCAGGCTCATGTCCAGCAGCTGCTCGGCCCCACCCAGCGGCCCGGCCTGCACCTGCAGGCTGGGAATGCTCATCCGCGGGGTCCCGCGCTCGATCGTCGCCAGCAACTGTATGAGTTTTTCCCAGTTCGCCCGCGCGGTCAGATGCAGGCTGATACGGCGATAGCGCCCCACCTGCACCGGCGGCAGCGCCTCGGTGCTGATCAGGGTGGCGCCAACCGAGTGCGAATACCCATCGATCAAGCTCTCCAGATTGGCCGCGGCGATCGAATCGTTGGCGCCCGCCAGTATCATGTTCGGCGGCGGCGCCTGGCTGCGCGCGGCCCGCGCCTCCTCCCTGGCCGCCGGCAGTTCGGCGGCCAGTGCCACCATATGGGCCGCATAGCGCATACGGCCCTGCAGCGCCGTCTCCCGCGCCGAATAAAGCCCGATCAGCGGCTGCACCAGCAGCAGCCAGACCAGCCCCAGCATCACCGCCAGCAGGCCCAGCGCCAGAATCCGGCCATCCCGCCCGGTCGGCAAATCGGCGGGGTCGAACCGCAGGGCCATCAGCGCGCCACTTTCAGTTTGAGCGAGAAACTATCCCGGCCCAGCGCATTACGCACCACGGGGGCGGTGAAATTCGCGTCCTCGAAGTGCGCATTCGCGGTCAGCGGACCAATCAGGGCCGCGGCCGATTTCGACTGGCCATCGATCGAGAGCGTGCCGGTATCGTAGGTCAGCCCGGTCAGATAGGTGTCATCCGGTATGGCGTCGGTCAGCTGCGCAATCGCTTCCAGCGCATCGCCGGTGCGGTGGCGCTCGGCGGCCACCGCCTCGGCGCCGGTGGCGCCGGCCGCCAGCGCGGCGCGCAGCCGCTGCACCGTTTCCACCGCGGGGCGTTTGGCGGCGATGCGGGCATCGACCTCCGAAAACGCCAGGCTCTGCCAGAAAAACGGAGAGGCCAGCGCCAGCAGCGCCAGTGCGGC
>JAJXVA010000126.1 GCA_021782435.1 Pseudomonadota bacterium | reverse complement strand
CGCGCCGCGAGATCGCGACACCCTCTGGAAGACCATCGGCGCCTCGCTCAATCGCTTCAGCTCAGCCGAATGCGCAAACTATATCCGCAACTGTGGCTACGGACACCCTGAATGAAACCGCTCTAGTGTGGTCTGCATCCCACGGGAATCAGGAGTTCCGACAGGCCGGCGTGTCGTGACTGACATCAGTCCCGTTGAAACCGGAAATATTCGCGCCCCCTCAATGAAGGCAATCGCAGGCGCGGGATTTGCGCGACCAGGTTTTGGCCCCGCCTTGGCGTCATCCCCCCTGCATCATCAAAGCTGGGTACTCCACGACCGGGCGACGCCGCGACCATCCGGGTGATTGGTATGCCGGGCCGCAGCGATCCCACACCCGCGACGCTCACTGGCATGGCCGCGACGCGCGCCTACGGAACGAATGACCGGGTCACCCGGCATCCCGGCGAGCCCCGAGTCCCAGGTCCCGGGTCCCGGGTCCCGGGTCCCGGGCCGATGGGCCACCGATTGCGGCCGCACGCTCGCCGCGCGAAAAAACGACATTGATGGCCCGGCGGCGGCCTCGTCTGGCTTTCCTGACGTGCTTTGGCGCCCGAACTCACTGCCAAACAACGACAGACCTGACCTCGCGGCCGTCCCGGTCTTGCGTTTACGGAACGCTGGCGATACACCGCCGCCTCGCTCGGCGGCGGTGTAGCTCAGCGGTAGAGCAGGGGAATCATAATCCCTTGGTCGGCGGTTCAAATCCGTCCACCGCTACCAGCGAACGGAATGGCGCGTCACGCGCCGCCGTTCGGATCGATCCAACCGATATTGCCGTCGGCGCGGCGATACACCACGTTCAATTCCCCACTGGCGCTGTTGCGGAACATGAGCACGGTCTGGTTGGCCAGGTCCATCTGCATCACCGCCTCCCCCACTGACAGGCGGTTGATCTCGGTCGGCGCCTCGGCGATGACCGTGGCGTAAAGTCCATCGATGGTCTGCTGTCCGGCGCCAGGTTTTTCGTCTTCCTGGAACAGCGTGTATTGCCGGGCCAGTTGCGGCCTTTCGCGATTGGCAAGGTCCCGTGCATGCTGCTTGACCTTGCGGCGATATCGGCGAAGGCGCGTAGCGATGTGCTCGGACGCATCATCGAAGGCAGAATGCGCATCCGCGGCCTCGCCTTCCCCGCGCAGCACCAGGCCGCGGCCCGCGTGGAGATTGATATCACAGGTAAAAAAACTACGGGCACGGCTGAAGGTGACGTTGGCTTCCAGCGCGTGGTCGAAATACTTGGACGCGATATTGTCCAAGTGTTCCGAGACCCGCGCCCGCAGCGCGTCGGAAAGATCGATCTGCTTGCCGGAAACCGTGATGTGCATAGCGCAACCTCCTGGGGGTCCTGGACCCGGGCGCCAGCCGGTTCAGGCCGGCAGACAGGCACCCTTGTCCCGCTTGCGCTGAACGGAGCTTGGTATCCGCAGCGCCTCCCGATATTTGGCCACGGTTCGGCGGGCGATGTCCACGCCCTCCCGCCGCAGAATGGTTACGATTGCGTCATCCGACAGAATATCGTCCACGGCTTCGGCCTGAACCAGCGCGCGGATGCGATGCCGCACCGCCTCCGCGCTGTGTTCTCCGCCATCGGTGCCAGGTAGGGCCGTGGTGAAAAAGAATTTCAGCTCGAAGGTGCCACGCGGGGTCGCCATATATTTGTTGGCGGTGACCCGGCTTATGGTGCTTTCGTGCAGGGAAACCGCATCCGCCACATCCTTCAGCGTCAACGGGCGCAGATGCGCGATGCCGTTACGGAAAAACCCTTCCTGACGGCGCACGATCTCGGCTGACGCCCTCAGAATCGTTTCGGCGCGCTGTTGCAGAGATTTCACCAGCCAGTTCGCGCTTTGCAGGCGCTCGGCGAAATAGGCGCGTTCGGGTTCGGTTGCGTGCGCGCGCACCCGTGTCGCGAAGGCGTCATTGACCAAAAGACGCGGCAGCGTGTCGGGGTTCATTTCCAGCAGCCAGCCATCCCCATCGGGCGCGGGACGCATCAACACATCAGGTATCAGCAGCGGCAGGGGGGTGTCATCGAACAGGGCACCGGGCTTGGGGTCCAACGCGCGCAATTCGGCCAGCATGTCGGCCAGATCCTCGGCGTCCACACCGCACAGCGCCATGAGTTGCCGGTGGTCACGTCGCGCCACCAGGTCGAGATGTTCGATCAGACAGGCCATGGCGGGATCCAACCGGTTGTTTTCCGCCAGTTGCGCCGCCAGGCAATCCTTGAGGTCGATCGCAAACATACCCACCGGGTCGAAGCGCTGCATGCGCGCGCGCACCGCTTCCAGGGCAGTGAGGTCGACACCAAGCTGCGCCGCCAGAGTTGGCGGCGGGGCAGGTAGGCGTCCTGTTGGTTCCAGTATGGCCAGCAGCGTGGCGGCAAGCCGCCGCTCTGGGAGTTCCGGAAATGCAAGGCGGATCTGTTCCTGTAAAGCATCGCGCAGCGTACGACGCTGTTCCAGCACTTCGTCCAGCGGTCTTCCCTCGCCTGCCGCGAGGCCGCCCCGTCCGATCGGCACCGCCCCATCCGAACCCGTCCCGGGGTCAAACACATCTCCGGTATCGAGGGGGGAAGTCAGACGGTCTTCCATGACCCTGTCGGCAACCAGATCCGTCACATCCCGCTCGGTCGCCGCCGCCAGCTCGGGCAAGGTAGCCGCCAGCTCGGGCTCGGGCGTGTCGGCGCCATCGTCGCGCTCCAGAAACGGGTTGGCCGCCAGCTCGGTTTCAATGAACCCGGCAACGTCCAGGTTCGAAAATTGCAGTAACTGGATGGCCTGCCGCAGCTGCGGGGTCATCACCAGGTGCTGGGCCTGGCGCAGGTCCAGGCGCTGGGCCATGGCGGGAGGACGGGCGATCGACATCTGGGCGGCGCTTACTCCGGCACGCGGTGCCAATAGGCGCGTTGGCTTGGCGCGGATGCAAAATTGCGCGCGAAGCCGCTACCTAACTCACTTATTACAGCGTCGGGGCCACAGATAGAAGGCTTGGGCACCGCTGACCGTCGCATGTCGGAATGGCGGGTGCCCCGACGCGGTCAGCGTTACAGGCTAAATCTTTCTCCCAGGTATACGCGGCGCACATCCTCGTTCGCCACCACCTCGCGCGGGGAGCCCTCCATCAACACCGCGCCGCCATGCATGATGTAGGCGCGGTCGATGATTTCCAGCGTTTCACGGACGTTATGGTCCGTGATTAGGACCCCGATGCCGCGGTCCTTGAGATGGCTGACCAACTCGCGGATATCCCCCACCGCGATCGGGTCGATACCGGCCAATGGCTCGTCGAGCAGAATGTAACTCGGCTGGCTGGCCAGCGCCCGGGCTATCTCGACCCGGCGGCGTTCCCCCCCCGAAAGCGCCAGCGCCGGCGTGCGGCGCAAATGGGCAATACCGAATTCGTCCAGCAATTCATCCAGCATCTGCTCGCGGCGGTCGCGGTCCGGCTCGATTACCTCGAGCGCCGCCATGATGTTCTGGCCGACATCGAGCCCGCGGAACACGCTGGCCTCCTGCGGCAGATAGCCAATACCGAGGCGCGCGCGTCGATACATGGGCAGGCCGGTAATGGCATGCCCATCCAGCCTGATCGTGCCCGCATCCGGCCGCACCAGGCCCGTGATCATATAGAAGGTGGTGGTCTTGCCCGCGCCGTTGGGCCCCAACAGGCCAACCGCCTCCCCCCGCCTGACCGAAAGTGACACGCCCCGTACCACCTGGCGCTTCTTATAGGTTTTGCCCAGGTCGCGCGCGACCAGGCCCACCTCGGTACCGTGACTCAGGGCCGACTGCGTCACGGCTTGGGGCATGGACAATTCCGTCATGGCCCGGTCGGCTTGGCCGCCGGCTTTGCAGCCTTACGGGCGGAGGGGTGGGTGCCCGGCGGGGTCTTGCCGTTGGCCTGGTTCTGCGCGTCACTCGGCACGATCAGCCCGGCCACACGCTCCTGCGCGGCGGAAAGCATGGTCGCGACGCCGGTTTTCATGTTCACTTCGGCGGCATTGCCGTTCAACTGGTTCTGCCCGCGTGTCACGTGGACATGCCCAACGATATGGGCGCGGCCGGTATTGGGGTCATAAACCCCGCGATCGCCGTGCACGGTTTCGGTGGCGGTGCGAATATCCACATTACCAAAGGCGTCGACCAGCTTCAGTTTGCCCGATTGCAGCAAGGGGTCGGCGCCATCGGCCGGCTTGCCCGCCGCCTGGCCCGGCGGCGGCGTGTCAGCCACCTCGGTCACACCCGGTTTCGGGTCCGGGTTGCCCTGGTCGGGTGTGGTATAGGCCACCAGAATATCCGCCGCGATCCGCCGCCCGTCATTGGTAATCACGACCGCATTGCCACGCGCAACCGCCATGTGCTGTTGCGGCCAGTATTCCAGGCTGTCACGCGCCGTCACCACATCCTGCGGGGTAATGAGCTTGAGATGTCTGCCGGTCAGCACAAGCACCGATTGGTCCATGTCATACACGGCATTATCACCGAAAGCCTGGTCAGTCGGGGTGAAAATATGCACATCACCCACCGCGTCCAAACGGTAAACCTCGCTGCCTTCGGTATCATCGGTGGGATCGGCGGTAGCGGTGGGCGGCGGCCTCGCCGGCGCGGCGGCGCCAGCGGCCGGCTTTTTCTTGCGGTAATGCGCAATCAACTGATCCGCCGTGACCGTCACATTGCCACGAATGGCCACGGCTCCCTCATGCGCAATGACCTCCTGCTTGCCCTGGTCCCAGTCGATGCCACCCTGGGCCGTGACCTTGATCGGGCCGCCATGCGACAAGTCGATGCCCTGGGCGCGCGCCTGCCCGACACCGCCGGCCAGCACCAGAACCATTAGCGCGGCCAAGGTCGGGCCGGGCGTCATTGGCGTTTCGCGTTCAACACCAGCCGCGCCGGGCCGGTGAACTGCGCCATACTGCCTTTGTCCCCGACCGCGAACCCATTCGCGTCCAGCGTGCCAAACGGACCCTCGGCGCTGACCACATGGTTACCCGCGCCAAACCCAGATTTCAGGTCCAGCGTGGCCGTGCCGGTGTGCACGGTTATGCCATCGTCACGATAAAGCGTCACGTGGCCCCAAAGATCCAGCACGGACTGATGCTGCTGATACATCCCATGGTCCGCCGTCACCAGCACCCAGGTCCCGCCCGACAGAACGGTATCGGCTTTTGGCTCGTTCAGGGACACCAAATCCGGTGTCACCTGGCGGGCGGTGGCTGCGGTCACGGTATAGGTTTGGCCATGCGAGTCGACGCCCCGGTAATGCGCGTTCACGATCAGTCCGCTGAGACTGGCGCGGGTATTGAAGCGCCGCAACGCGGCCCGGCCCTGCTCCGTGATATGGCGGAATTCCGGCCACAGCACGATCAGGCTCAGCAGAATCAGCGCCACCGCCGGCAGCACCCGCTTCAGCCAGAAAATCGCCCGCGCCCGCCGCTCGAACGCGCGAGCGCTGATCTTGCGGCGTCGGTGCAGGCTGCGGGCCAACGGCCGGTCGTTCACGCGGGCCTCGTGTTTCGTCTCCCGCTCGAGCACCAGGCTCATGCAATGCCCGCCCGCAGCAAGTCGTGCACATGCACGATACCCAGCACCGTCGCATCGGGCGCGGTCACAAACAAGCACGTCACCGGGCGCGCGGGGTCATTCATTTCGCGCAAAGCCGCCGCGGCCAGGGTTTCCGGGCCTATCCGCCGCGGCGCCCGGTTCATCACCGAGCCAACATCCCGCGTCAGCAGGTCAGGTCCCATGGCGCGGCGCAAATCCCCGTCAGTCAGAACGCCGAGCAGCCGCCTGCGCGCATCCACCACCGCGAGGCAGCCAAAGCGCTTCGCGGTCATTTCGATCAGCGCCGCATCCATTTTCATATCGGGCGCACCCAGCGGCACCGCATCACCGGTGTGCATCAGCGTCTCGATCCGGGTCAGCTGCGCGCCTAGCCGGCCACCGGGATGAAACGCGCGGAAATCCGAAGCGGTGAAGCCTCGGCGCGTCAGCAACGCCACCGCCAGCGCATCCCCCAGCGCCATTTGCAGCGTGGTGCTCGTGGTGGGGGCCAGGCCCATCGGGCAGGCTTCCCGGGTGGGTGGCAGGCACAGCACCACATCCGCCGCCCGCGCGAGCGTCGAGGTCGGGCGCGCGGTGATGGCAAGAAAAGTCAGCCCGAAGCGCCTGGTATGCGCCACCAGATCGGCAAGCTCGGCGGCCTCGCCCGAATTCGACAGAACCAGCACGATGTCGCCCGCGACGATCATGCCAAGATCCCCATGCGATGCTTCCGCCGGATGCACGAACAGGGACGGCGTGCCGGTGGAGGCGAAAGTGGCGGCGATCTTGCGCCCGACCAGGCCGGATTTGCCAATCCCGCTGACCACCACCCGGCCGGTGGCGACGGCCAGACGCGCCACCGCCTCCTGAAAGGCCGCAGCACCAGAGCCGGCCTCCAGACTGGCCGCCAGGGCAGCGAGCCCCTGGGCCTCGATCCTCAGAACCTCCGATCCGACAGCCGCCACCGTGTCCGCGCCCGATAGCCCGTGGGCAGGGGCCGGATCGGCCTCAGGCGGCGCGACGGGTCTGGGCAGGGTCATGAACGGGCAGCCTTCACGCGAACCTCTTCACCAAGGGTTTATGCCGTCCAGCCGACGGTACATAGGTATATCGCGCCGACACGCGTGCCACGAAATGTAAGAAAGCGTACGGGCGTTACGCCCGCGCCACGCGCGCGGGCGATAGGCGCGGCACGCGCGCCAGGATCGAAGGGAAATCCGGCCTCACCCGCCCCGGTTGCCGCGCCAGGTAGCGTCCAAGCCCAGACCCCGAAATTGCGGTCGATCTCCGGAACTTTTTTTCAAAAAAAGACCGGCGGCGACGACTTTGTCAGGGCACTCGCCTAATGGGCAAACAAATCAGGGTCTTCATAACCCATCAGATCCAGCCGCGCGCGTTCCGGCAGAAAGGCGTAGCAGGCTTCGGCCAGGGCCAGGCGGCGTTCGCGCCGCAGCAGCCCCTCGAGTTTCGCCCACAGCGCGTGCAGATGCAGCACGTCAGAGGCGGCATAGTCGATCTGTTCCTGGGTCAGGGTTTCGGCACCCCAATCCGAGCATTGTTGCTGCTTGGAGATCTCCACCCCAAGCAGGTCGCGGCACAATTCGCGCAATCCGTGCCGGTCGGTGTAGGTGCGGACCAACTTCGAGGCGAT
>JAJXVA010000125.1 GCA_021782435.1 Pseudomonadota bacterium | reverse complement strand
GCGCCGGCTGCCCGACGCTCGCCGCCTCCCCCGCCTCGGCGCACAGCCCGGCCCGCACCGCCTCGCCGCGCGCCAGAGCCGCCTCCGCCGCCAGCAACCAGATGCGTGGCGGCACGGCCTCACCAGCCGCCAGAGCCACGCCCGCCGCCGCCCGTAACACTCTTGCCGCCGCCAGCGCCCGCCCCGCGCGCAACGCCGCCTCGGCCGCCGCTTCGGCCTCGGCCACCCGGCTCATGCCAGCAGCCCCTGAGCCGTCACCGCCAGCTGATCGAGGCTTGGCTGGCTGGTCGCATCGGCGTTCATGGCCATGTTGACCATGTATTGCTGCACGAACTGCTCAACGAATTGCGGCTTCTGAAAATCGGCGACGTTCAGCTGCGCGCCGATCGTCTGTTCCTGTGCCTGCAGCGACTGCACCACTATTCCTTCGGGAATACCGAGCGCCGTCGTCACGACATCGAACAGCATCGCATCACCCAGCACCTGCTGCACGCTGGTTATTGCGGAAGCCTGCTGGCGGAACGACAGGGCGTTGGCCAGTCCCGGATAGGTGGCGTTCAGGGATTGCTGCCACAGCGCCTCGGCATAGGCATTGGTCACCGTCGCGATCACCGATGGCTGCTGGATCACCGAAAGTCCCATGGTCGCGAACTGATAGGTCTGGGCCATGGTCGACCACGCCTGGTTCGGCAGTTTATTCACCAGGGATTGGGGATCAGACGGATTTGACAGCAGCGCCTTCTGGGCCAACGCGGTAAAGCCGATCTGGCTCGAAAGCCCGCTGGCTGTCAGCAGAACCTTCATCACGGTCGGGTTGTTCAGCAATTGTTGCGGGCTGGTCGCGGTCTGCACTGCCTGGGTGAAGGCGGCAATGTCGCGCGCCACTTGCGGCTGCGCTGCCTCCGCCGCGACATCCTGGGTTTGATTCTTCTCGGCGTTGCTAAGCGCGGACAGGGCCGCGCCAGGCCCGGCCGGCTGGCTCACGTCCCCATACAGGGCCTGCAGCAAGGGGCTCGCGGCACTGGCGTCGGCACTGCCGAACAAAAGCGCGTAGTCTATTCCGGTGGACATCCTGTCCTGCCTTTCCGTGGCGCGGCAACGCTCAACCCGCGCCGGTCAATCCGGAGATTATGGTTTCGTTGATGCCGATCAAAAAGGAAATATCCGGTGTCTCCTGCTCCATTTCCCGACGAACGGAAAGACTGAGGGAGATCAAGCCTGCCCGCGTTTCCGCCGGTAGCGCATTGGCTGGGTCCGCCATCAGATCCGCCACGGTCAGCCATAATCTTCGGTTATCGGCGAGCGCCCGGCAACGCTCGATCCGCCCGCCCGTCATCGCGCGCCGCAACCCGAAATTCACGTGCCGGAACACATCGGCTTCCTGTTCCCGCGGTCCGCGATAGCTCGCCGCCTGCCGATATGCCCGGGTGACCTGCCCGCGCGCCGTCACGCACATACCTCCTGCGGCATCGTCGCCAGCGCCTGTACCGCCGTTACCTGCAGGCCCGGCAGCCCCGAACTGATGTCCGGCGCCACATGCAATACCGAATCCTCGTGCCGGATCACTCGTCGCACCAGTTTCAACGCCTTGTAGCAATCATCCTGCTCGGCCGCCTCAAGCGCCCGGTCGAGAATTTCCTGCGCGAGCACCGATGTCGTTGCCTCCTTGAACGCGGCTACATATTCCCGTGCCGCGGTCAGTCCGCGTACCCGCTCATCATCGGTGCCGATATAGGCCGCCTGTAGCGCAAAATAGATACGCCGCGCCGGGGTCGAGACCTGGTCCGGGGGCATGATCTGCTTACCGAACAGAAATCGCGCCTTGGCGGTCAGTTCCACCCGCGTCTTGCTGCGAAAGCGCATCGGCGCGCCATTCACGATCATGACCTCGCCCTGGCGAAGTTCCAGAACCAGCGTCGACATGCCACCCTCACTGTTTTTTGACCGCCCACAACCCGTATCGCCAAGCTGGCGTGGGCTGCCCGCCCACGCCATGCCGGATCAGCGGAACAGTGACAGCAGCACCGAGGGCGCCTGGTTCGCCAGGGAAAGCGCCTGAACGCCAAGCTGCTGCTTGGTCTGCAACGCTTGCAACTGGGCCGATTCCTGCGCCAGATTGGCATCGATCAAGGACCCAAGACCGGAATTCAACGCATCGATTTTGTTGTTGTTGAACGTGACCTGATTGTTGACGTAATTCTGCGCGGAGCCATAGGTGTTGAGCTCCGTGCCTATCAGGTTCACTTTTTGCAGGAATAAGCCACCCGAGGTCAGCAAGGCCTGCGCCGCGGTCGAAGTCGTCGTGGTCAGCGCCAGAGATGCGGCGAACGCCGAACCACTGAACGTGCCGACACTGTAGGTGCTGCCAACTTCGTTGCGGACGACGGTGACGTTGCCGAAACCGGCGGTGCCACCGATATTGCCGACCAGGGTTTGGCCGTTATAGGTGCTATCCTGGAAGTAGGTCTTCAGCTGGGACAGTTCGGAATTGTATTGCGCCAGATACTGTGTTTTCTGGGTCCCACTCGAGTCCGCGATATTGGTCAGCGTCGAACGCAGCGTGTTGACCGTGTTTGAAACCTCGGTCAGGCTGTTGACCGTGGTGTCGAGCAGGCCCTGGACATTGCCCAGCTGCTGGTTGGCCGTGGTCAGGGCGCCAACATCGGACCGCACACGCTGCGCCACCGCGAAGGCGGCACCATCCTGCTGCGCGTTGGAGACCCGATAGCCGGTCGAAATCTGACTTTCCGTCTGCTGAATCTGGTAGGCGGTGGAGTTCAGGCTCTCCAGCGCGATCATTGCCGCGTTGTTGGTGTTGATCGATCCCACGCTACTCATGGTTTCTTACCCGTGCTCTGAAGGAGGATCCGGCCCGGCCATCCCGCCCGCGACCCGAAAACTCATGTGATCCCGCCCGGCTTTTGCCGAGCCTCCCCCAAGCTGACAGGTAAATCCTAACGTTGCGTGAAAAAATCCGGGATTATACGACGAATAACGCTTTTTCCGCCCCCCGCCCGCCGCGCCGCAGGGTTTCGGTGGGGGTTCGAGGTCAGCGTTGCGGGCCCGCCGGACCAGCCGACAGGCCTTGCCCGGCCGCTGTGCGGGACAACACGCGGCGGATGGCCTTAATCTATCGGTTCTTCGGCCATGTCCGGGCTCGGACCGGGTTCCGGATATGCCGCGCGCTTGCCCAGATTGCGTTCCCAACGCGCGATACGGCGCTCCATCCGGGCTATGATACCCCGGGACTGCTTGGCGTAGGCCGCGGCCTCGCTGGCGAGTGTCGCGTAACGCAACGCCTCCCGCGCGGCGCTCAGCGAGGTATCGGGCCGGTTGGCCCGCGACTCCCGCTCGCTCTGCATGGCCAGCCGGCGGGCTTTTTCGAAACAGGTCTCGGCGCGGATACGGTCGATCATGGCGCATAGCATATCGCCGACGTTATCCGCCTCGTGGATGCGCTCGATGTTGCCCGTCTCGGGGTATTTAGACCAGTCGGGAGTAAGATCCTCGGTTGCCAGCTGGGGAAAAGCGGCAATGAGCTCCTGGTTCACGGTATCGAAGCGCTGCTGCAGGCGCATGGCGGTGGCCCGGTCGAGCGTCAGGCGTTGTTCGATCGGCAGATCGTTGACGAAAATACGGCTGGCGTAATCCAGCTTGCGTTCGCCATAGCCGGCCCGCACCAGGGCGTTGATCAGAGTGATGGTGCGATAATCGAGGGCCGCATTGACGACCGGCTGGCGGTCGAGTTGGACCGCGTCGAGACCGAGCCGGGATTGGAAATACCCCACCGAATCCCGCTGCGCGCGGAACGAGACGGGAAAAATCGTATCCTGGCCATAGACATCGGCCCAGCGCCTCAGCAGCAGATCGAACCGGTAATAGGGGAAATTGGGATTCATATCGCGATCGATCCAGTCGCGATCGACGATGTTGCGGTTTCGCGACAGGGTCGAGGCGAGCGAGAGCGACATGTCGATCTGCGGGCGGACGAAACAGTGAATTTCCATCCGGTCGAAATGCGGGGCCAGCAGGTCGTGGGTACGCTGGACCATCTCGTGGGTCTTCAGGCGACTCTGGCAATGTTCGTTGCTGATGACATAGGTTCTGGCGCCCGCCTCCCGGGCGGCCGCGATGTCGGCCGCGAACTCCTGCGCGATCCGGGCCTGCAGGGCGATGTGCTGTTCCTCGGTTTCGATGCCGGTGTTGCGCAGCTGGTCGTCCGACGTGCCTGGCAGCAGCCCATAGAACATTATGCCGCGATTATTCGCCCGACCAAAGGCTTGGGCATACCATATGCCATGATCGCGCAGAATGGCGTCATTGGCATCGAACCAGGACTGAACCGACGTGGTTCCGGTCTTCTCGCAGCCGATGTGAAACACAAGATCCATGCGGCGTGCCTACACTCCGGCGGGGGGGTATGCCAAGGCATGGCTCCCCTGGGTAGCGTGTTTGATACCGACGGTCATATTGACTTACTGTTGGTATCGGCTGGGAAAGTTGCCAACCCGCGCCTCCCTTCGCATGGCTGTCACCAGGGTCCCGTTGCTGATTGGTGACCCACCGCAACCGCCCGCCACATTCGCCGGGCCGAACACCCCCGTTGGTGGCTGCCACGCGGCGCGAGCGGGCGGGGCGCGATCAGGCGCGGCGCGATCAGGCGGGGCGCGATCAGGCGGGGCGCTACGTGCTGAGTGCCCAGACCCGGAGCTGCTGGATGTCCGGGCCGGTGCCGAACTCCGGCTCCAGCCTGGCGAGGCGAGCGGCCATGAGATTGAGGATCTGGCGCATATCCGCGGCATAGGCGGGCACATCGACCGCCAGCCGCGCATAGCTGATCGCCTCGCGGCAGGCCTGCAACGCGGCCCGGGTATTGTTTCGCCGCCATTCCCGGTCACAGAGCAGGGACAGGTAGCGTGCCCGCTCGCAGCAGATATCGAGGCGCAGTTCGTTCACCATGCCGCCGATCGCCCCGGCCAGCTCATCGGCCATGTGGAGCTTCCCGATATTGCCGACTTCAGGATATCGGGCCCATTCCGGTGTCAGATCCTGTTGTGTGATGGCGGGAAACGCCTCGATGCAGGCGAGGTTGGTGGCATCGAACCTCTGCTGCAGACGCGTCGCGGTGGCGCGGTCGATACTGAGGCGCTGATCGACCGGGAGATCGTTGAAATGCAACCCGACGGCGGCATCGAGCGGACCGGATCCATAACCACCGGTGACCAGCGCGTTCATCAAGGCGATGCTGCGAAAATCGAGCGCGGTATTGGCAAGGACCTGGCGCGGCAGGCCGAGCTCCGCGACCCCGAGCTCGAGCTCGAAGTAGCGGATGACATCCGGCTCACGGCGCAGACTGACCGGGACCACCGCATCGGCGCCGTAGACACAAGCCCAGCGCGCCAGCAGTTCATCGAACCGATAGTACAGGGCCTTCGGGTTCATGTTGCGATCGACCCAGTCCAGATCGACGACGCGGCGGTTGCGCGACATGGTGGACGCGAGGGAGAGCGACATGTCGATCTGGGGACGAAGAAAGCAGTGGACGCGCATGCGCTGGAAATGGGGGGCGAGCAGATCGTGGGTACGGCGAACCGTCTCCAAGGTTTTCAGACGGCTGTGACAATGCTCGTTGCTGATGACATAGGTCCGGGCTCCGGCCTGCCTGGCGGCGGAGACATCCGCCAGAAATTCCTGGGTGAGGCGGGTCTGGAGCGCCTGATGCTGTTCCGCGGAATCGACGCCGACACTGCGCAGCTGCTCGTCCGGAGTGCCGGGCAGCAGACCGAGAAACATGATACCGCGATTATTCGGACGGCCAAAGGCGAGAGAATACCAGACGCCGTGACCTCGCAGAGCGGCATCGTTGGCGTGAAACCAGGACTGCAGGGAGGTCGTGCCGGTTTTCTCGCAGCCGATATGAAAGACGAGATCCATGGCGTGAGGTTACACGTGGCCAGGACGGGATGCCATGCGTCGTTACGGCTCCGGCCGGTTCAGGCGGTACGCGCCAGGGCCGGGCGCGTGGCGGCGGGCGCCGATTGCGACAGGGGCAGGGTGATGCGGACGACCAGGCCGGGATGGTTGTCATCGAGCGTGAGGATGCCGCCATGCAAATGGGCCACCGCATCGACCAGGGAAAGCCCGAGGCCCGATCCGGGGGTGCTGCGCGCGGCCTCGGCGCGAAAGAAGCGCTCGGTGGCGCGGCCGCGTTCCTCGGGGGTCATGCCAGGGCCGTGATCGGCGACCGAGATGACGACCGCAGTTTGAATCGAGACCGTGACCTGGACCAGACCCCCCTCTGGCGAGAATTTCAACGCATTGTCGATCAGGTTCGAGAGCGCCTGCTGAAGCATCGCGGCATCCCCCAACAGGAGGATTTCCGGCGGCGCGGTGAGGCGAATGGCGCATCCGCGATCCTCGGCCAGGGCCTCGTAGAAATCGACCAGTTCGCGCAGGCGGGGCGCGAGGTCGAACCGCGCGAAGGCCGATCGGCGCGAGCCGGACTCGATTTCGGTGATGCGCAGCAGGGCCTGGAAAATCGCGACGATGCCATCGAGGTCGGTCTCGGCGCGGTCGATGGCGGCGCGCAGATCCTCGGCATTCTGGGCATGGCGGGAGGCATCCTCGAGCCTGACGCGGGCGCGGGTGATGGGGGTGCGCAGATCGTGCGCGATGGCGTCGGAGACATGGCGCACGCCATCCATCAGCCGGTTGATGCGGTCCAGCATGTCGTTGATCGTCTCGGCCAGGGTGTCGAATTCATCCCCGCTGCCGGTGCGCGGCACCCGGCGGCCGAGATCTCCGGCGCTGATCGCCATGGCGGTGGCGAACATGCCGGTGAGCGAGCGGCGAAACACACCGCGCACGATGATGGCGCCCGCCGTGCCCAGCACCAGCACCACGACGCCCGCCCAGAGCAGCGCGCCGCCGAGCAGGTGGCGCAGCTGGATGCCGAGTTCGGCGTCGCGCCCGATCAAGAGATGAAACCCGTCCGGCAGGTCGACGCGGCGGACCGAGGCGAGGCTGTGCAGGCCGTCACGTTGCAGCTCGACCTCGTACCAGATCTGCGCCTGGGTCACCTGGGCGGGCCAGCGCAGCAGATTGCCGGCGACATAGGCGAAGGTGGGGTCGACCAGCATATAGATCGCCTTGTCGTCGGGATTGGTGGCGAGGCGCTGGCGGATGGTGAGGATGAGCGCCGGGGTGCCGCCTTGGGTCCATTGTTCGCCAGCCCCTGGGCATCGGCG
>JAJXVA010000124.1 GCA_021782435.1 Pseudomonadota bacterium | reverse complement strand
CGGGCCTGGTCCGGCTCATCGACTGGATCAGGGCATGGGGAACCGAAGCGATCACCAACGCCGTCGCCATCGCCCTGCTGCTTTCGCAAGTCCCTTCGGCGCTGGGGCTCACGACGGCACGCCTGCGCACCTCGCGGCGGTCGGAAAGCGCGCCAAGCACGGCGTCCAGTCCGGCGTCGGAAACGGCGCCGGCGGCGGGACGCAGATCCGCGAGTTCGCGCAGCGCCGCCGGATCCTCGGTGCCGGATAGCAGCGCCATCTGCAGGCGGCGCAGCAAATCCAACCGGCGGCGCGCCTGGCGTTGGTGCCGGGCATCCGGTCTCTCCGGCCGATTTGTTTCCTGAAGCGCGAGCAGGCTGGACAACGCGGTCGGAGCAAGGGCGGGCGGCGCGCCAGGCGGCGCGGGCAAGGCGACCGGCAGGGCGAACCCCGGGCCGCGTGCCTGCGGCGGCGCGGCCGGGCCGGAAGGCGCCACCGGCGCCGCAACGGAAATTGCGCTGACCGGGTTGGCCATCTACCGGCGGGCCTTCGGCGTCACGCCGACCGCCCGTGCCGCGAATGGCCCGGACGGCGCGACCGATCGGCAAATTCTGCCCAGCTTGCCAACATGCTCTCCCTGCCTGCTCGTCCGTCCCACCCGCCCCGCCGCGCCCCCGGTAGCCACCCGAAGCGCTGGCACGCGGCTTGCTTCCAATTCCGGGCGGGCGTGCCGAGGGCCGCGCGCACCGTGAGCATGAGTTTGGCTGGCAACCATTGGACGAGGGTTAACGGCATGCGGCGATGGCGCTGCCTGGCGATTTGGCTTGCGGTTCTGGGCAGTCTTGGCCTGATGCCGGCGGCGCGCGCGCAGGTGCGGATCAAGGACATTGCCGATACGGAGGGTATCCGCACCAACCAGTTGGTCGGCTACGGGCTGGTGGTGGGCCTGCCGGGCACCGGAGACAAGCTTCAGAATGCCGTCTTCACCAAGCAGTCCCTGATCGGCATGCTCGAGCGGCTTGGCGTCAATACCCGCGACCAGGCCGCCAACCTCACCACCAAAAACGTGGCGGCGGTGCTGGTCACCGCCAACCTGCCCGCCTTCGCCCGCTCCGGCAGCCAGATCGACGTGCACGTCTCTGCGCTCGGGGATGCCAGCAGCCTGGTCGGCGGCACGCTGGTGGTAACGCCCCTGATGGGCGCCGACGGTCAGGTTTACGCGGTGGCCCAGGGGGCGCTTTCCAGCGCGGCGTTTTCCGCCTCCGGGCAGGGTGCCTCGGTGGTGCGCAACACACCGACCGTCGCCGCCATCCCGGATGGCGCGACGGTCGAAAAGGAAGTGCCGTTCACGCTGGGCGCGGATGGACGGATCACGCTCGCGCTCCGCAACCCGGACTTCACGACCGCGCTGCGTGTGCAGCGCGCCGTCAACGACGAACTCGATGGCAAGGTCGCGGATGTCACCGACCCGCGCACGATCGTGCTCGACCTGCATGGCCGCGACCCGGTGACCACCCTCGAGCGGATCGAGGATCTGCGGGTGGTGCCGGACGCGCCGGCGAAAGTGGTCATCGATGAAGCCAGCGGCACGATCGTGATGGGTGACAATGTGCGCATCAGCACGGTGGCCATTGCCCAGGGCAATCTGACGATCCGCGTCACCGAGACCCCCGAAGTGAGCCAGCCGACCGGCTTTGCCGGACAGACCGCGGTGGTGCCGCGCACCTCGATCAACGTCAGCACCCAGAAGGACCGCAAACTCGGCATTCTGCGCGGCACGGTGACGCTGCGGGACCTGGTATCCGGGTTGAACGCGATGGGCGTCTCACCGCGCGACCTGATCTCGATTTTACAGGCCATCAAGGCGGATGGCGCCTTGCAGGCTGAACTGGTGGTCGAATGATATCCTCCGCAGCGGCACCCGATCCTGCGAAAACCTGGCAGACCGCCCAAAAATTCGAGGCGGTCGCGCTCGGTGCGTTCCTCAAACCCATGTTCGACACACTCGACGCGAGCGCCGGCCCGTTCGGCACCGGCGAGGCCGGCAAAACCTGGCAGGCGATGTTCGTCACCGCCCTCTCCAAACAAATGGAGCAGGCGGGCGGGCTGGGTATCGCCCGGGACGTCTACGCCACCATGCTCCGCATGCAGGCCGCGGAAACCCCGGCGCCGCGCGCGGCCGCCTCGGCCAGCCGCGCGCCATGACCAAACCCACCGAACGGCTCGCCGATATCCTGGCCCGCGAGAATGCGGCCCTGCGCGCGCACCGGCCGCAGGATGTGGCGCCCTTGCTGCCCGAAAAGGAGGCCGCCCTGACCGCCCTCATGGCGCCCGCCCCGGCCGGGCCGAGCGGGCAGGCGGATCCGCCGCCCCAGCCCGCGCCGGACGCCAACGCGATTCGGCGCCTGCTGGCGCTCACCGCGGAAAACGAGGCCCTGCTGACCGAGGCGCTGGCGGTGCAAACGCAAATCCTGGCGCTGGTGGCGCGGGCCACCCGCGCCGCGCTCGCCCGCAATGCCCCTTATGGCAGCCGGCCGCCCGGCCGACGCGCGCCGCCACCGCCGCCGCTGAGTATGTCAAAACGATTTTAACCAGGGGGAGGCCAGACCCCGCCGGCTACCCGCGTCGGCAAATACACCGGAAGTTTTCCTCCGAAAACACAGACCCGTGCCGCAAGCCCTCGTACCGCCCAAAGGTCCGGGAGCCGACCTGCTTGCATATTCGGGCATGGGGTTTACACCTCAACGCATGATACATCCGGCCCGATACCGTCCGGCCCTGGTCGCGCTGCTGGCGACCCTGCCCTGGCTGATCGCGGCGCCACGGGCCCGCGCCACTTCCCTGACCGTGAGCGGCGCCTATTTCCGGGTGGTGCTGCCCAATCTGCCCGCCGCCGGCTACATGACCCTGACCAATTCCGGCGTACGACCCGTCACCGTCATCGGGCTGGAAACCTCGGGCTGCGGCAGCGTGATGCTGCATCGCAGTATGAACCGTAACGGCATGGACCGTATGGCGCCGGTGCCGTCGGTCACCGTGGCGCCGCACAGCGTGTTCCGGTTCGCGCCGGGTGGATATCACCTGATGTGCATGTCGGCGCGTCTGCGTCTCGGGCACGACGTGCTGGCGCGGGTGAAGCTGCAGAACGGGGGCAGCGTCACCGCGCGGTTCGCGGTCATCGGTGTGCATCCATCCGGATCGCCCTGAGGCCGGGCCGCCCCGAGGCCGTGCCACGCTGAG
Organism: Pseudomonadota bacterium; assembly: GCA_021782435.1. Classification (GTDB taxonomy): domain Bacteria; phylum Pseudomonadota; class Alphaproteobacteria; order Acetobacterales; family Acetobacteraceae; genus JAJXVA01. The sequence goes on along the minus strand of JAJXVA010000124.1, from coordinate 4,054 downwards.
GCCGGGCCGCGCTGAGGGTGGGGGGAAGCCGGCGCCGCAGCCAGGGGTTGCCGTCATGAAATCCGCCCGTCAACCGGTCCACACCCCGCTCCGGCCTCTCGCGGCCCTGCGCGGCGCGTGTCTCGCCCTGGTCCTCGGAATTATCCCGCCGGGCGCGGCCCTCGCGTCGTGGCATGGGGTGAATATGCGCGGCACCGCCCCGCCGCTCCGCTTCACCATGGTCGATGCCGATCTCGGGCACGTCGTCACCGCCAGGAATTTCCGCGGCAAGGTGGTCATGCTCTATCTCGGCTACACGCATTGCCCGGATGTCTGCCCCCTCACCTTGCAACGCGTGGCGGCGGTCCTCGGTCGTCTCGGCCCGGCACGGCACGATGTGCGTCTGCTGTTCGTGACGGTCGATCCCGCCCGGGACAGCCTGGCCGAACTGAAGCAGTATACGGCGGCCTTCGCGCCCGAAATCGTCGGCCTGCGCGGTAATTCCGACCAAATTACCCGTCTCGCTAAACGCTATCGGCTGGCCTTTTCGGCGGTGCCCGAAACCGCGTCGCACCCGTATGAGGTAACCCATGCCTCGGCCATCTATGTGTTCGACCGGGCGGGGCGGGCCCGCCTGCTGGAAGCCTCGCTCGCCAGCCAGACCCCGGATATCGCGGGCACCGCGGCAGATCTCAGGCAATTGCTGGCCGCGCGCGGTGGCGGCGCGCTATCCTGGCTGGACCGGGCGCCATGATCGACCCGCGCGAAAATCCGCCGGCGCGGCACGGGTTCGTGCCTGCGCCGGCCGACCACCATTCTGGTGGCTTTGCCACCAATCGCGCCCGGATCCCGTCTGACCTTCGCAACCCCGACATCCCGGCGCTTTATGCGGTATGCGGGCGGCTTTACCCGCGCATACCCCCGCGGCGCGACCAGGAATATGGCGGGCGCATCGCGGCGAACCCGGCCTCGATAATGGCCGGGTTGGCGTTTTTGCCGACCTTGAATACTCTGCGCCAGACCGAGGATCGCCCTCGGCCCGACGACATGACCGAGGCGGAGCGGGCCATGGCCGAGCTTTCCCGGCGCTGGACCGAACGTTGATGCCGCAACAGCCAGAGAGGACCCCCATGACGCGCCTCGATCCCCGCCTGCTGGTCGCCCTGCCCCTGCTGCTGGCCGCCGCCGCGCCACCGCCCGCCTCGGTGTTCCCACCCGGCAACGTCACCACCACCTATCACGGCGTCACCGTCGCGGATCCCTATCGTGCCCTGGAAAACGGGGCCAACCCCCAGGTGATCGCCTGGAGCGAAGCCGAGAACGACCGCGCCCACGCCTATCTCGATGAGGTTCCCGGCCGGAGTGAACTCGCCTCGGCCCTGCGCGCCATGGTCACCGCGACCTCACCCGCCTACGACACTCTGCAAGCCGCCGGCCCCTTCGTCTTCGCGCGCTACCACGACCCCAAATTTCAGCAGACCATGCTGGTGCGGATGGATGCCACAGCCAACCCCGCCACGCGCGCGATGGTGCTCGATCCCAACACGCTCGATAAATCCGGCCACACCGAAATCGATTGGTATGTCGCGTCCCCCGATGGCCGCAAGGTCGCGGTTTCGCTCTCGCGTGATGGTAGCGAGGACGGCACGCTGCACGTTTACGACGTAACCACCGGGGCGGAAATCGGCGCGCCGATCGCCAACGTCCAATACCCCACCGCCGGCGGCAGCCTGGCCTGGCTGCCTGATGGCTCGGCGTTCTGGTACACGCGCTATCCCGGCGCCTCCATGCCCCCGGCGGACCAACATTTCTATCAGGCGGTCTATCTGCACAAACTCGGCACCGACGCCGCCGCCGATCCGGAAATCCTCGGAAAAGCGCAGAGCCTTCCCCGTACCGGAGAAATCTTCCTCGACAATCGCGACGGCGCCAACGCGGCCCTCGCCGCCGTCCAGCTGGGTGATGGCGGCCAGTGGCAGGATTATCTGCTCCGCCCCGGCCAGCCGGCGCTGAAACTGGCCGACTACGCCGACCAGATCGATGCCGTGGCGCTGGCCCATGATGGCACGGTTTATGGCGTCTCCCGCCGCAACGCCCCCATGGGTCGGGTGCTGAAACTGGCCCCGCCTTATACGGGGGGCATCGCCGCGGGCAAAATTTTCGTGCCCGAAAATCCGTCGGTCGCGATCGTTGCCGGCGGGGAATTCAGCCAGCCCCTGACCCCACTCGGCGGGCATCTGCTGGTGCTCGGCGTCGCGGGTGGCCCGAATGTGCTGGCCGATTACGCCGCGAACGGCACCGCCCGCCAGGTGAAGCTGCCCGATGTGGCGAGCGTGACCGAGGTTGACGCGATGCCCCGGGGCGAGGCGCTGTACCAGGTCGCCACTTATACCAGGCCACCGGAATTTCAACGCTATGCCACCCGGACCGGGCAATCCACCCCGACCGATCTGCGCGAAACCTCGCCGATTTCGTTCGCGGACGCCAAGGTCACCCGCGCCTTCGCCCGCTCGAAGGACGGCACCATGATCCCCATGACCATCATCGCCCCCGACAGCCTGCGCAATGATGGCACCAACCCGACCCTGATGTATGGCTATGGTGGCTTCGGCATCAGCACCAGCCCCGGCTTTCTGGGCCCGATCGCCCGCCTGTGGCTGAACGCGGGTGGGGTTTACGTGCTGACCAATATTCGTGGCGGTGGGGAATACGGCACCACCTGGCACCAGCAGGGCATGCTGACCCGAAAACAGAACGTGTTCGATGATTTCGATGCCTGTGGGCAATATCTGATCGCCCATCACATCACCGATCACGCGCATCTGGCGCTGCTCGGCGGCTCCAATGGCGGCCTGCTGATGGGCGCCATGATCACCCAGCACCCGCATCTCGCCCATGCCGTGGTATCGCTCGTCGGCATCTACGACATGCTCCGGCTCGAGCAGGACGCCAATGGCGCCTTCAACGTCACCGAATACGGCACGGTGAACAACGCCGCCGACTTCAAGGCGCTGTATGCCTATTCACCTTACTACCATGTGGTAAAAGCCACCGATTATCCCGCCGTATTGATGATGACCGGCGCCCATGACGGCCGGGTCAATCCCATGCAGTCGCGCAAATTCACCGCCGCCCTGCAGGCCGCCAACGCCTCGTCCAACCCCATCCTGCTCACGGTATCGCAAACCTCGGGCCACGGCATCGGCTCCTCGCTCGATGACCGGATCGGGCAGCAGGTGGATTATCTGGCGTTCCTGTTCCAGGAACTCGGCATGAGCGCCGAACGCGCCGCCCGCGGCAGTTGACGATGCGGCGTATTCACTCGGGCAGCCGGTTCGAGGCCGATGTCGGCTACGCGCGGGCGGTGGTCAGCGGCGCCTGGGTGTTCGTCAGTGGCACCACCGGCTTCGATTACGCCACCATGACCATCGCGGACGACGTGGTCGCGCAATGCCGCCAGGCCCTGCGCAACATCGAATCGGCCCTGGCCGAGGCCGGTGCCGGCTTTCAGCACGTCGTCCGCGTCTGCTATCTGCTGCCCGACGCCGCGGATTTTCCCCTCTGCTGGCCGCTGCTGCGGGAAGCCTTCGGCGCCGCCCCGCCCGCCGCCACCATGATGGTGGTGGGGCTTGCCGACCCGCGCATACGGATCGAGATCGAAGTGACCGCCCTCCACGATTGACACCGAACGAGACCGCCAAGGCCAGTCCCCTTGCCACGGCGCGGCGCTGCCACAGGGTCTTCATGCATTGGAACCGGCGCGCGGGTAGCAATTCATTACGATCATCTGATAATTTCAACCGAGCAATTTTTCCGCTCGACTCTCCTTCGCAGGAGGCGCGCGCGAATTCCCATTGTCGTGGACAAGACCCCGAGACCAAGCGGGATAAGAAGCCATTTGGCCTGTTCTACGACAGTTCCATTTCGATGCCCAAAAAAAACAGCGAAACTAGAGCGGTTTCATTCAGGGTGTCCGTAGCCACAGTTGCGGATATAGTTTGCGCATTCGGCTGAGCTGAAGCGATTGAGCGAGGCGCCGATGGTCTTCCAGAGGGTGTCGCGATCTCGCGGCGCG
>JAJXVA010000123.1 GCA_021782435.1 Pseudomonadota bacterium | reverse complement strand
CCAGCAGATAACCGCCGAAACCGGCAACCACGGCCACCGCCGCGCCACCCAGCAAACCCTTGGCCAAATTCGTCACGCCAGTCCCCTATGCCTTGCGACCGCACGCATGGCGCGGCCGCGCCAATCACGCAACCCTGGCCGCGATGTCGCGCCGCCAAAATCCGCCGGGAAAACGGAGCGCCGAAACCCCGGCATAGGCAACCCCCCGCGCGGCCGCCAGATCGGCCCCCGTGCCGCACAGGGTCAGCACCCGTCCGCCGGCGCTGCGCAGCCCGCCATCGGCGGCCCGCACGGTGCCGGCCTGAAACACCAGGGCGCCCGTGGCCCGGGCCGGTTCGAGATCGCCGATATTGAACCCCGTTGCTGGCGCCGCCGGGTAGCCGCGCGCCGCCACCACCACCGCGACCGATGCGCCGGGCCGCATCCGGGGTGCCAAACCGGCGACGCGCGCCGTGGCGGCGCGGTGCAACAAATCGGGCAGGTCGGCATCGAGCAGGGGCAGAAGGGCCTGCGCCTCGGGATCACCGAGGCGGACATTGAACTCGATCAGCTTCGGCCCGGCTTCGGTCAGCATCAGCCCCGCGAACAGAATACCTCGGAACGGCATGCCGCGGCGCGCCATCTCGGCCAGGGCCGGCCGCACGATGCGCGCCATGGCCAACTCGGTCAGGGCCGGCGGCATGACGGGCACGGGCGTATAGGCACCCATGCCGCCGGTGTTGGGGCCGGTATCGCCCTCGCCTGCCCGCTTATGGTCCTGCGCGACCCCCAGCAGCACGGCGTTTTCACCATCGCACAGGGCAAACAGCGATGCCTCGGGACCGGTCAGGCATTCCTCGATCACCAGGCGCTGGCCGGCCGCGCCCAGGCTGCGATCGCGCAGCATGGCGAATACCGCCGCCTCGGCCTCGGCCAGGGTGGCCGCGACCACCACGCCCTTGCCGGCGGCCAGTCCGTCGGCCTTCACCACCACCGGTGCGCCGAAGCGGCGCAGGCACGCGAGCGCCGCCGCCTCGGTCTCGACGCTCTCATACCGGGCGGTGGGTATACCGGCGGCGGTGGCGATTTCCTTGGTGAAGCTTTTGCTGCCTTCCAACTGCGCGGCGGCGGCGCCGGGGCCGCAACAGGCCAGCCCGGCAGCCTGGCAGGCATCCGCGAGGCCGGCGACCAGCGGCGCTTCCGGCCCCGGCACCACCAGGTCCACCGACTCGGCGCGGGCCAGGGCCACCAGCCCCGCCACATCGGTCGCGGCCAGGGCATGGCAATCCGCGTGTTCGGCGATGCCCGGGTTGCCGGGCGCGGCCAGCAGCACCGGACGCGAGGCGCTGCGCGCCAGCGCCCAGGCCAGGGCGTGCTCGCGCCCGCCGCCACCAACCAGCAGAATTTTCATACCCACCCCATTGCTCCGCGCGCCAAATCCAACCTGCCGCATGGCGATATCGCGCCGGGTATCATAGCTTGCCAGCATGGACGAGGCACGACCACCGCAAGCCGGCAATATTCCCGATTATACTGTCTCGGAGCTTTCCGGCGCGGTTCGGCGCGCGCTGGAAAGCGGCTTCGGGCGGGTGCGGGTGCGTGGGGAGCTGACCGAGGTCAAGCGCTACCCGTCCGGTCATATCTACCTGTCGCTGAAGGACGAGGGCGGCAAGCTTTCCGGCGTGATCTGGAAATCGGTGGTGCCGCGCCTCGCCTTGATGCCGGAAAACGGGGTGGAGGTGATCGCCACCGGCAAGCTGACCGCCTATGCCGACCGGTCATCGTATCAATTGATGATCGACCGGCTGGACTATGCCGGGGTTGGCGCGCTGCTGGCGCGGATCGAGGCGCTGCGCCTGAAATTGACGGCGGAGGGCCTGTTCGACGCCGCCCGCAAACGCAGCCTGCCCGCGCTGCCGGGGCTGATCGGGGTGATTACCTCGGCCCAGGGGGCGGTGCTGCACGATATCCGCACCACCATTGCGCGGCGCTTCCCACGCCCGATTTTGCTGTGGCCGGTGCCGGTTCAGGGCGAGGGCGCGGCGGAAAAAATAGCCGCCGCCATCACCGCCATGGGAGCGTTGCCGGAGAGCGGCGCCCTCCGGCGGCCGGATGTCATCATCGTCGCGCGCGGGGGCGGCAGCCTCGAGGACCTGATGGCCTTCAACGACGAGGCGGTTGTCCGCGCCGCCGCGGCCTGCCCGGTGCCGCTGATCAGCGCGGTGGGCCACGAGACCGACACCACACTGATGGATTTCGCCGCCGACCGACGGGCGCCGACCCCGACCGCCGCCGCCGAGCTCGCGGTGCCGGTGCGCACCGACCTGCTGGCCAACCTGGCCCAGGCCGGGGCGCGGCTGGAGGCGGGGTTGCGGTCGTGCCTGGACCGGCGGCGCCTGGCACTTGCCCGCGCCACCCTGCCGGATTTGCCGCTGCTGACCAACCTCGCGCGGCAACGCCTGGATGACCGCGCCGCCCGGCTCGAGGCGGCCTTACCGGGCCTGACCGGCAAGGCCCGCGCCCGACTGCAACTGGCCAGCGCGCATCTGAACGGCGCCGCCCGCCCGGCCATCGCCCGGCTGGCGGCCGCCGCCGGCGGGATATTCGCCCGACTTTCCCCGACGCCGCTGGCGGCCCGACTGCGCCACGCGCGAACCCAGCTTGCCGCTGCCTCCGCGCTGCTGGACGCCGTCTCCTATGAACGGGTGCTGGACCGGGGTTACGCCCTGGCCACCAACGCATCCGGCCAGCCGATCACCCGCGCGCGGGACCTGGCTCCGGGCCAGGGATTTTCGCTGCGCTTTGCCGATGGCGTGGTGGCGGCGCGCCGGGAGGCGGAGGACCAGGGGCGGTTGCTGTAATCCGCGAGGCCGACGCCGCGGCGGACGTCATTGGTTCACGCGAGACAGGACCGATCGAACCCATCGATCCGGGTAACGCCGGTCAGGGCCATGGCGGTGGCAAGTTCGGCGCGCATGAGGCTCAACATATGGGCCACCCCCGCTTCGCCGCCGCCAGCCAGGGCATAGGCCCAGGCGCGACCGAGCAGGACCGCGTCGGCGCCGAGGGCCAGGAACCGCGCCACGTCCAGCCCGGAGCGCACACCGCCATCGGCCAGCACCGGGATGGCGCCGCCGATCGCTTCGACGATGCCGGGCAAGGCGCTCGCGGTTGAGCGCACGCCATCGAGCTGGCGGCCGCCGTGATTGGAGACGATGATGGCATCGGCGCCGGCCCGCCGTGCCTGCCGCGCATCCTCGGGGTCGAGTATACCCTTGATCAGGATGGGGCCCTGCCATCGGGCGCGCACGAAGGCGAGATCGTCCCAGGTGACGGCAGGGTCGAAATTGTCCGCGAGCCAGCCGAGAAAATCCTCGAGCCCGGAGCGCCGGCCGAGCACCGGGGCGACATTGCCGAGTGTATGCGGACGACCGCGCAGCCCGACCCTCAGCGCCCAGCCCGGACGGCACGCGGCTTGAAAGGCGCGCCTCAGCGTGCCGTGCAGCCCGGGCGCGCCGGACAGGCCGGAGCGGTAGTCCCGGTAGCGTGTGCCGGGCACGGGCATATCGACCGTGAACACCAGGGCCGGGCAACCGGCCGCCGCGGCGCGGGCCAACAGATCCGCCATGAAGGCGCGATCGCGGAGCATGTAGAGCTGGAACCAGAACGGGATGGGGGTGGCGGCGCGCAATTCGGCGATGGCACAGACCGACACGGTCGAGAGGCAGAACGGAATACCGGCGGCGGCGGCGGCGCGGGCGGCCGGAATTTCCCCGCGCCGCGCATTGAGCCCGGCCAGCCCGACCGGCCCGAGAATGACCGGCATGGCGAGCCTGCGGCCGAACAGGGTGGTGCCGACATCCCGGGCGGAGACGTCGCGCAGCACGCGCTGGCGGAGCGTGATGCCGGCCAGATCGGCGCGGTTGCGGGCCAGCGTGACCTCGTCCGAGGCGCCGCCATCGATATAATCGAACAGAAACCGGGGCAGGCGCGCCCGCGCCAGGGCGCGGTAATCGGCGATGGCGACCGGCTTCATGCGGCTGGTCCAGCGCCGCGACTAATCGGGGGAGACGTGGACCGGCGGAATGTCGGTCAGGCCCTGCTGGGCGGCGCCCTGCTGGGAACTGCCCTGTTGGGAACTGCCCTGCTGGGAACTGCCCTGTTGGGCGGCGCCCGGTGCCGCGGGGGCGGCCTTATCGGCCCAGGTCGCCTCGGTCGGGGCGTGCAGCCGGGCCATGATATCGTCGATTTGGGGCTCCCGCGCGCGGGCGCGGGCGAGATCGGCCTTGCCGGCATCGGTATCGCCGGTGGCGATGCGGGCGATGCCGCGGCCGTAAAGCGCCGAGGTGAAGCCGCCCTGGCGGGCCAGGGCCTTGGTGTCGTTGGCGATGGCCTCGGCCCATTTGTGCTGGCGGAGTTCGATATAGGCGAGGTTGGCATAGGGGCGAGAACTATCGACCCATTGACTCGCGATCGATTCCTGACACGCCAGCGTGCCGAGATCGAACAGGCCGGCCACGCCGGCGGCATGGCAGATATCGTTCAGGATCGGGCCGTCATTTTTGGCCTGGGCGCGGACCGCGACCTTGAAATCCTGGAATGCGGCGTCGTTCTGGCCGACCAGTGCCTCGGCGACGCTTCGGAAACCGAAAAATTCGGCGTCACTGAAGTAGGAATAAATACGCACTTTGACGTGCTCGGTATCGCCATAGGGCAGCGCGGCGGCGTGGTTGAGCGCGGCCAGTGCCGCCGCGCCGTCGGCCTGATAGAGCGCGAGCTTGGCGCGATAGATGGCGGCGATGCGGGTATTGGGCTGCAGGGTCGCGAAATGGTCGATATCGCCCCGCGCCGCCGCGAAATCCCCGATCGAAATCTCGAGTCTGGCGCGATAGAGATAGCCATTCGCGTAGGTGGGTTCCTGGACCAGCGCGCGAGACATCTGGCGCAGCGCATCGGTGAAGCGGCCGCGCTGTTGGCGGGCATAGGCCACCCGGAAATGCATGTCTGAGATCGGCGTGCCGCCGGAATCGAACGGAGTGGCCGCCGCGCTGCCGGCGACGAGGCAGAGCAGGCCGGCCGCCAGGCGCCAGGACCTGATTGACCGCATAGGGGACATGCGCGGCTCCTTCGCTCTGGGCGGGTGACGGCCGCTCTGGGCGGTGACGGCCCACCGGAGCGCCCATGCCTAGGCGATGCGGAGGAAATTCACAAGGCGCGGATCGGACGCGCCAGGGCCCGCCTCAGTTGACGCGCGGCGCGGCTTTGGCGTTGTGTGGCCGCGAGACAGCGACGGAGCGGACGATGGCTGGGGTGTGGTTCGACGAGTTCCGGGTGGGGCAGGTGTTTCAGCACCCGATACGGCGCACCGTGACCGAGACCGATAATGTGATGTTTTCCGCGCTGACCCATAACCCGGCGCAACTGCACTGGGACGAGGAAGCAATGCGCGGCACCGAATTCGGCCAGCGTCTGGTGAACTCGGTGTTCACGCTGGGGCTGATGGTCGGCGTCTCGGTGGGGGATACGACACTGGGGACGGCGGTAGCCAATCTGGGCTGGGACGAGGTACGGTTTCCCCGCCCGGTATTCGTGGGCGATACGCTGCGGGTGGAAACCGAGGTGCTGGAATTACGCCCGTCGCGGTCCCGCCCCGACCAGGGGATCGTGATTTTTGCCCACCGCGCGTTCAACCAGCGCGAGGAATTGGTGGCCCATTGCAAGCGCGCATCGCTACAGCGGAAGCGCCCGCAATGACCCGGCCGGCGCGGTCGTGGCTGTTCGTGCCCGCGGATAGCGAGCGCAAGCTGGCGCGCGCGGGTGACGCCGGCGCGGATGCAATTATTCTCGATCTTGAGGATTCCGTGAGCGGTGAGCGCAAGGCGCTGGCGCGGGAAATAGCCGCCGCCTTTCTGCGCACCGGGCGGGAGGGGGCGCGCGGCGCGGCGCTGTGGGTTCGGGTGAACCCGCTGGAGACGCCGCTTTGCCTCGCGGATCTGGCGGCGGTGGTGGAGGCGGCACCCGATGGCATCATGCTACCCAAGACCGAAGGGCCGCGGGCGCTGCGCCAATTGGGGTTTTATCTCGACGCGCTGGAAGCCCGGGCCGGCCTGCCGCCTGGCGGCATCGGCGTGCTGCCGGTTGCCACCGAAACCGCCTCCGCCCCGTTCCGGCTCGGCGATTACGCGCGCGCGCGGCTGGATCGGCTGCGCGGCCTGACCTGGGGCGGGGAAGACCTGGCCACCGCGCTCGGCGCCAGCACCAACCGCGACGCGACCGGGGATTGGGCCTTCACCTACAAGCTGGTGCGATCCCTGACCCTGATGGCGGCGCGCGCGGCCGGGGTGGCGGCGGTGGATACGCTGCACGCCGATTTCCGCGACGAGACGGGGCTGACGCGGCATTCGGCCGCATCCCGCGCGGAAGGCTTCAGCGGACGGCTGGCCATCCATCCCGCGCAGGTGCCGGTGATCAATGCCGCCTACCTTCCCTCGGCCGAGGAAATCGCGGCGGCGACCCGGGTGTTGGCGGCCTTCGCGGCCGAGCCCGGAGCCGCCACCGTGGGGCTCGACGGACGCATGCTGGACCGGCCGCATCTGAAGCAGGCGGAGGCGATACTGGCGGCGGCGGGGCGGTGACTTTATTCCACTAAGTGGGGTATAAGCGGCGACGGTTGGCGTCGCAACCCGATCCGCGCTGCCGGTGGGCGCGGCGATGAAAACCTATCTCGCAGCGCCTCGTGTCGTTCATCGTCCGCTACATCACCGGTTCACGGTCGGGCTGAACCCTGACGCATTTTCCCGGAGTTTCCAGGCCTGACGAGCCCCGACCGGGCCCGCCCCACCGCCTATTATACGTTTGTCCTTTCCCCCCTGCCGCGGTTCGCCTAAACTCGGCCGTATGGCCGATACGCAACTGACCCTCGACATCAATGGCAAGCCCACCCCGGTCGCGGGTCCGCCCGACATGCCATTGTTGTGGGCGCTGCGTGACGTGCTGGGGCTGACCGGCACGAAATTTGGCTGTGGCATTGCCCAGTGCGGCGCCTGCACGGTGCATGTGGGGGGCAAGGCGGTGCGATCGTGCCAGTTGCCGATTGGCGCGGTGGGGAATGCGCCGGTGACCACGATCGAGGCGATCGGGGCGACCCCGCTCGGCAGCCGGGTGCAGAAAGCCTGGCTGGACGCGGAAGTGGTGCAGTGCGGCTATTGCCAATCCGGCCAGATCATGTCGGCCGTGGCGCTGCTGACGCAAACGCCACACCCCACGGATGCGGACATAGATGCCGCGATGTCGGGCAATATCTGTCGCTGCGGTACCTATGTGCGCATCCGCGCGGCCATTCAT
>JAJXVA010000122.1:1779-7408 GCA_021782435.1 Pseudomonadota bacterium | reverse complement strand
GGCGGGCCGGGCGAGCCCGGTCTCCATCGAAACCGCCCGCAACTGGTCTCCCCCCCGCCCGGACGGGCGCGGCGCTGGGTTTGGCAACGGGGACGTGTCGTTCATGCGGGCCTCTCGGTCTTTCGGCCCGTTGGTTACGGCAGAACCGCGCCGCTGCCCAGCCGCCAGGGCCGCCCCGCCCCTTCCCAACACCGCCGGGCTTTGGCAGCCTGTCGTCATGATCCCGCCAGATCCGCCCAAGCCGCTCGATGCGCGCGGCGCTGCCGTCCTGCGCGAATTGGTCGAGCAATACGTCGAAACCGGAGAGCCCGTCGGCAGCCGCACCCTCTCGCGCAGCCTCTCGCGCGCCAACAGCCTCGCCCGCGCGCCACTCAATCTCTCTCCGGCCACCATCCGCAACGTCATGGCCGACCTTACCGAGGCCGGGCTCCTGTTCGCGCCCCATACCTCCGCCGGCCGCCTGCCGACCGAGCGCGGGCTGCGCCTGTTCGTCGACGGCCTGCTGCAATGCGGTGAACTCCCGCCCGAGGAACAAACCACCATCGTCCAGGCCCTCGAAACCCGCGGCCGTTCCCTCGAGGACACCTTGGCCGAAGCCGGGTCGTTGCTTTCCGGCCTGTCCGATGCCGCCGGCCTCGTCATCGCCCCCAAAACCGGCGGCGCGCTCCGCCATATCGAATTCGTCCCCCTCGGCCATGACCGCGCGCTCGTCATTCTCGTCACCTCGGACGGCCAGGTCGAAAACCGTGTCATCCAAATTCCACCCGGCCTGCCCCAAACCGCCCTGACCGAGGCCACCAACTACCTGAATGCCCACCTCTCCGGTCAGGAACTCTCGGAACTCAAACGCACCGTCGATGCCGAAATCGCGGCCAACCGCACCGAACTCGACAGCCTCGCCGAACAAGTCGTCGCCACCGGCCTCGCCACCTGGACCCCCGGCGGCTCGCGCAGCGGCAGCCTGATCATCCGCGGCCAGGCCAAACTCCTCGCCGATATCTCCGGCCAGGAGCGCCTCGCCGCCATTCAGCGCCTGTTCGAACGCCTGGAAGCCCAGGAAACCATGCTCAAACTGCTCGACCTCGCCGAAAGCTCCGACGGCGTGCGCATCTTCATCGGCGCCGAAAGCGACCTCTTCGGCCCCGCCGGGGTCTCCATGCTCGTCGCCCCCGCGCGCAACAATCAGAACCGCATCGTCGGCGCGCTGGGCGTCATCGGTCCCACCCGCATCAACTACGGCCGTATCATTCCGGTGATCGATTTCACCGCCCAACTCATCGGTAAAATGCTCGGCTGAGGTCTCGAACGCGCCAAAAAATCCCGGCGGGACCTGTCTTTTTCTGAAACGACGAACAAACCGCCTGCATCGGTCACCCGGCAATACTCCGCCCGGTTCCCGCTCGCGCAACAGCCGAACCACGATACGGCGTCGCCACAGCACACCGTAGTTCATCGTGTGCGCGGCCGCTTAGGCCATCATCCCCCCGGTGGGCGGGGCGCGCCCGGTCAGCCTTACCCCGGTGCCAGCGGCAGCGTCGCCCGGCGCCGCCTCGCCGGCCCCTACCCGACACCCGCCTGCCAGAGCCACACCGACCCGCCGCAATCCTCGCATCCTGGCAAGGTCCCGGCCCGCCCACCCTTGCCTCGCGCCCTCGCCCTGCCTAATTCCGCCACGAAACCTTCCGCCAAAGTGACAGTGACCATGAGCGACCTGGAACAAACCACGCCCGAGGCCGACGCACCGGCTCAACCCACCGATCGCCTGGCCGAACTCGAGGCCGAATGTCGCGACCTCAAGGATCGCTGGGTTCGCGCCGAGGCCGAAATGCAGAACGTCCGCAACCGCGCCAAGCGCGAGGTCGAGGATGCGCGCGCCTATGCCGTTCAGAAATTCGCGACCGATGTCGCGGAAAGCGCCGAAAACCTGCGTCGGGGCCTGGCCGCCCTGCCCCCGCGGCTGGAAGCCGAGGCGGACGTCCTGACCAAGCTGCGCGACGGTTTCGCCGGGGTCGAGCGCGCCTTTCTCGCCATGCTCGAACGTCACGGCGTCAAAGGCACCGACCCCACCGGCCAGGCCTTCGACCCTGACCGCCATCAGGCCATGGGCGAACAGGAAACCGACCAGCACCCGCCCGGCACCATCGTCCAGGCCTGGACCAATGCCTGGACCCTCAATGGCCGCCTCATCCGCCCGGCCATGGTCATCGTCGCCAAGGCTCCGGCCAAGGCTGCCGATCATGGCCACATCGATACCACCGCCTAGCCTTGGCCCGACCCTCACGCAGGGCGGACCCACGATGTTTTGCGGAAAAAATTCGTGAGTCCGCCTTGTCGCCGGGCCGCCCCCTCAATACATCCCGACTGTCTCTAACCAATAGGAAAACGGGCGATGCTTCGGGTCGCCCCGCTTCGCTGAAAGGAAACTGCGAATGAGCGCGAGTGCCCCCAGCAAAAAGGTCATCGGCATCGACCTTGGCACCACCAATTCCTGCGTCGCCATCATGGAGGGTCGCGACGTCAAGGTCATCGAAAACACGGAAGGCGCGCGCACCACGCCCTCCATGGTCGCCGTCTCCGATTCGGGCGAGCGCCTGGTCGGCCAGTCGGCCAAGCGCCAGGCCGTCACCAACCCCACCAACACGCTCTATGCCGTCAAGCGCCTGATCGGTCGCCGTTACGACGACCCGCTGGTGGCCAAGGACAAGGGCATGGTGCCCTACGAGATCGTCCGCGCCGATTCCGGTGATGCCTGGGTCAAAGCTCGCGGCGAAACCTATTCGCCAAGCCAGATCGGCGCCTTCGTGCTCGGCAAAATGAAGGAAACCGCCGAGGCCTATCTCGGCGAAACCGTGACCGATGCGGTCGTCACCGTGCCGGCCTACTTCAACGACGCCCAGCGCCAGGCGACCAAGGACGCCGGCCGCATCGCCGGCCTCAACGTGCTGCGCATCATCAACGAACCCACCGCCGCAGCACTCGCCTATGGCATGGATAAAAAATCCTCCGGCACCATCGCGGTCTACGATCTCGGCGGCGGCACGTTCGATATTTCCATCCTCGAAATCGGAGATGGCGTGTTCGAGGTGAAATCCACCAATGGCGACACGTTCCTCGGCGGTGAGGATTTCGACCTCCGCGTCATCGACTGGCTGGCCGACGAATTCAAGCGCGACCAGGGCATCGACCTGCGCCGCGACAAACTCGCCCTCCAGCGCCTCAAGGAAGCCGCGGAAAAGGCCAAGATCGAGCTTTCCTCCTCCAAGGAAACCGAGATCAACCTGCCCTTCATCACCGCGGATGCCTCGGGCCCCAAACACCTCGTCACCAAGCTTACCCGCGCCAAGCTCGAGAGCCTGGTCGAAGACCTGATCAAGCGCACGCTCGAGCCCTGCCGCGCGGCCCTCAAGGATGCCGGCGTCTCCGCTTCCGACATCCAGGACGTGATCCTGGTCGGCGGCATGACCCGCATGCCCGCCGTGATCGATCTGGTGAAGGGGTTCTTCGGCCGTGAACCCGCCCGCAACGTCAACCCCGACGAAGTGGTCGCCATCGGCGCGGCGGTCCAGGGCGCGGTGCTCAAGGGCGACGTCAAGGACGTGCTGTTGCTCGATGTCACCCCGCTCAGCCTCGGCATCGAGACGCTGGGTGGCGTGTTCACCCGCCTGATCGACCGCAACACCACCATTCCCACCAAAAAAAGCCAGACCTTCTCGACCGCCGACGACAACCAGACCGCGGTCACGATCAAGGTCTATCAGGGCGAGCGGGAAATGGCGGCCGACAACAAGGCGCTCGGCCAGTTCGATCTGGTCGGCATTCCCCCCGCCCCGCGCGGCATGCCGCAGATCGAGGTCACCTTCGACATCGATGCCAACGGCATCGTCTCGGTCAGCGCCAAGGACAAGGCCACCGGCAAGGAGCAGCAAATCCGCATCCAGGCCAGTGGCGGCCTGTCCGACGCCGATATCCAGCGCATGGTCCGCGAGGCCGAGGCCAACGCCACCGCCGACAAGCAGCGGCGCGAATTCGTCGAGGCCCGCAACCAGGCCGACGCGCTGATCCACCAGGCCGAGAAATCTCTCGCCGAGCACGGCGACAAGGTGGCGGAGACCGATAAATCCGCCATCACCGCCGCCATCGCCGATGTCCGCACGGCCATGGAGGGCACCGATCTCACGCGCCTGAAATCGGCCACCGACGCCCTGGCCCAGGCCAGCATGAAGCTGGGCGAGGCGATGTACAAGGCGCCAGGTGCCAATCCGGCCGAACCGGGAGAGACCAAACCCGCCCAGGATGGCGTGGTCGATGCCGAATTCGAGGACGTGAACGACAAAGGCGCCTGAGCGCGGCCTTTTTTGATGCAGGCGGTGGCGGCGTGGCTTGACGCCGCCACACAGCCAACTTCGAAATCGGCAGCACAGGGTTCCCGATGAAGCAGGATTACTACGCAACGCTTGGGGTCGAACGGGGCTGCACCCTCGACGATCTCAAGCGCGCCTATCGCAAACTCGCCATGCAATATCACCCGGACCGCAATCCGGGGGATGACGCGGCCGAAACCCGCTTCAAGGAAGTCAACGAAGCGTACGACGTGCTCAAGGACGACCAGAAGCGCGCCGCCTATGACCGCTTCGGCCACGCCGCCTTCGAAAATGGCGGCGGCGGTCCTGGCGGCTTCGATTTCGGCGGCGGGCTCGGCGACATCTTCGACCAGGTGTTCGGAGATTTTACCGGTCGTCGTGGCCAGGCGCGCCGCGGCGGCGCCGATATCCAGCACGAAGTCGAAATCGACCTCAAGGACGCCTTCGCCGGTATCAAGCTCACCATCCGCGTGCCCACCCGGGTCGCCTGCGAGGCCTGTGCCGGCAGCGGCGCCGAAGGGGCCAACCGCACCCAGGAAACCTGCCCGACCTGCCGCGGCAGCGGCAAGGTCCGCGCCCAACAGGGCTTCTTCCTGATCGAGCGTCCCTGCACCGGTTGCGGCGGCACCGGGCGTATCGTGCGCAACCCGTGCCGGGTCTGTCACGGCCAGGGTACCGTCCAGCGCGAGCGTAGCCTCGTCGTGCCCATTCCCGCCGGCATCGAGGACGGCAACCGCATCCGTCTCGCCGGCGAAGGCGAGGCCGGCCCACGCGGCACCCCACCCGGCGATCTCTATGTCCATGTCGGCATCCGCCCCCACCCGATGTTCCAGCGCGAGGGCGCCAACCTGATGCTGCGGGTGCCGCTGCGCATGGCCCAGGCGGTGCTCGGCGGTGAAGTCCAGGTACCCCTCATCGAGGGCGGCACCACCTCGGTTAAAATTCCCGCCGGTACCCAGTCCAACGAACAGTTCCGCCTGCGCGGCAAGGGTTTCTCCAGCCTGCGCAACGCCAATCTCCGCGGCGATCTCTATATTCAGGTCGCGGTTGAAATTCCCCGGCATCTCACCCGTCGCCAGCGGGAACTTCTCGAGGAATTCGATCGCGAAACCGGCCACGAAACCCACCCCGAAACCGAGGGGTTCTTCCGCAAGCTCAAGGATCATGGCCCGCGCAACCGCATCCATAAGGTGCGCGACGACGCCTACGAGTTCTATTCGCAATGGTATTACAACACCCTGCGCGAGCTGCTGCCCCTGATCCGGTTC
>JAJXVA010000122.1:0-1769 GCA_021782435.1 Pseudomonadota bacterium | reverse complement strand
CCGAGGGGTTCTTCCGCAAGCTCAAGGATCTCCTCAACTAGCGCGCATCACCGCCGCCGAGGCGTCGCGTCCGGTGGCGTTTATCCGCCTGACGCGCCGTCGCCGGCGCGGTTCCCGCCCGGTACTCCCGGCCAAGCCCCGCCCTGCCGCCGCGCCAGCGCGGCCACCCGCGCTCGCCCATTCCGGCCATGATATGCGTTTCAGGGTTGCCCGTTAATCGAAATAACATTCCTTGCTTTACATCTAGCATTTTTCAACTTGCGGATGAAATCTGATTTCGTCGTTTTTGTCCAGATCGGCCCCGGCCACGGCACGCAGGTATCTGGCAATCCGGCAGAACTCTCAACTCAACGATGGTGGGTGGTCATGATATCGCCGTATCCCCGCCAATAATCGCCACACTACAAACTAACGTCAGCCAGATGTTACATACAAAAAAGCTTGCGCCGACCCGGTGACCCGGCAAATACATCGTCATGTTCCGTGTCTATGCGGTCGCTCTCACGTCGCTCGCCGCCTTGTTCGCCCTCGTCGCCGGGGTCGAGCTCTGGTCCGGCCTCACGCCGAACAGCCGCCTCGGACGAGAGTTTGCCTGGATGCACACGCCGCCCGATGGCGCCATGGCGCCACAACTCGCGGCCCTGGTCATCAAGGATCACTTCGATCTGACCGGCCCGGGCGGGGCCCGCGTCACCTCCGCCAGCTTTCCCGGCAAGTGGCAATTGGTCTATTTCGGCTACACCACCTGTCCTGATGTCTGCCCCACCACCCTGCAGACCATCGCGGCGGCGCTGCGTCAGGCACCCGGTGTGCGCGACCGCATCGCGCCCATTTTCATCACCATCGACCCCAACCGGGACACACCGGCGGTCCTCGCGCGCTACACCAAATTGTTCGACCCCGCGATAATTGGCCTCACCGGGTCAGACGCCGCCATCCGCGCCGCGGAAGCGGCGTTCCGCGTCACCGCGATCAAAGTCCCCGAGCCAGGCAGCCAAGCTTATCTGATGAACCATTCCTCGTTCGTTTACTTGTTCAATCCCCATGGCAAGTTGCGTGGGTTTTTCAATCAGCAGATGACCGCCGCCGGTCTCGCCGGGCAACTGCGCCAGATCGTGTCATGACAAATATTCCCCCGGCTCAGGACGACGCCGATCATGACCCCGCTGCCACCCGGCCGTCCGGCGCCACGCCACCCCGGCAAAGCCGCAAACTCGCCGACCGGGTCCTGATCGCCTTTCACCAGGCCTGCGACCAGGGCGAACTCGAAGTTGCCCGGCGCCTGCTCGATATCTACGAATTCATGGCGCTCCGCCGCGAGTCCGCGGGCGATGCCAGCCGCCGCCGCGCCATGGATGCGCTGGTCGCCGGCCACGAACGTCTCTGGCACCTGCGCCACCCCGGCTGACCCCGTCATCGCCGCGCGGCGGCAACCGCCAGCCCAAACGGCGCGGCCCGGCAACTGCCGTCAAACCCGCTCGATCCGCGCCCCGCACGCGGCAAGTTTCGTCTCCAGCGCTTCATAGCCGCGGTCGAGATGATACACGCGGTCGATCATCGTCTCACCCTGCGCCGCCAACCCCGCCAGCACTAGGCTCACCGAAGCCCGCAGATCGGTCGCCATCACCGGCGCGCCGGAAAGCGCCGGTACCCCGCGAATGATCGCCGAGGCGCCGTGCACATTGATCCGCGCCCCCATCCGGTTCAGTTCCGGCACGTGCATGAAACGATTTTCGAAAATCGTCTCGGTCACCATCGCCGCGCCCTCC
>JAJXVA010000121.1 GCA_021782435.1 Pseudomonadota bacterium | reverse complement strand
TTCACAAAAAGAATGGGCTTGGCTTGGTTTGGTTTGGTTTGGTTTGGTTTGGTTTGGTGTGTGTCGCCCTGGATTGCCGCGGCGCCTAGGGGCGCCTGTGCCATGACGGGTGGGGTTGGCGCTTGTTTGAAGTTTTTTTGGTTCTTTTTGTTCACAAAAAGAACGGGCTTGGCTTGGCTTGGCTTGGCTTGGTTTGGCGTGGGTTGCCCTGGATTGTCGCGGCGCCTGGGGGCGCCTGTGCCATGACGGGTGGGGTTGGCTGAGTTTCGAAGTTTGTTTGGTTCTTTTTGTTCACAAAAAGAACGGGCTTGTTTGCTCGTGGTGGTGGGGGCGGGGGGGTTATTGGCAGGCGAGGCATTCCTCGTAGTCGATTTTCTCGGCTTGTGTGGTGAGGGGGATTGGGGGGGGGGTGGTGAGGCCGAGGATGTCGCCGGCGCCGGTGATTTTGGTGCTGACGGTGTCGGCGCGTTGGATGGAGAGGCTGCGGCAGTAATAGAGGGATTTCACGCCGCGCTTCCAGGCCATGAAATGGATCTGGTGGAGGTCGCGCTTGTGGACGTTGCCGGGGAGGAAGAGGTTGACGCTCTGGCTTTGGCAGATGAAGGGGGCGCGGTCGGCGGCGTGTTCGACGACCCAGCGCTGGTCGAGTTCGAAGGCGGTTTTGTAGACGGATTTCTCGTCATCGGTGAGGCAGTCGAGATGCTGGACGCTGCCGGCGGAGAGGGTGATGGAGGACCAGGTTTCCTCATCGTCGCGGCCGAGTTCGGCGAGGCGTTGCTGGAGGTGGCGGTTGCGCACCGAGAAACTGCCGGAGAGGGTTTTCTGGAGGAAGACGTTGGCGGCGATGGGTTCGATGCCGGGGCTGGCGTTGCCGGCGATGATGGAGATGGAGGCGGTGGGGGCGATGGCGATTTTGTTGGAGAAGCGCTCCATGATGCCGTAATCGGCGGCGTCCGGGCAGGGGCCGCGTTCCTCGGCGAGTTTGTGGCTGGCGGCATCGGCGGCGAGGCGGAGGTCGCGGAAGAGTTTCTTGTTCCAGGCCTTGGCGATGGCGCTTTCGAAGGGAATGGCGCGGGCCTGGAGGAAGGAGTGGAAGCCCATGACGCCTAAGCCCACCGAGCGTTCGCGCGCGGCGGAATATCTGGCGCGTTCCATGCCCTCGGGGGCGCGGTCGATGAAATCCTGCAGGACATTATCGAGGAAGCGCATGACGTCCTCGACGAAGAGCGGGGCGTCGCGCCATTCGTCGTAGGTTTCGAGGTTGATCGAGGAGAGGCAGCAGACGGCGGTGCGTTGCTGGCCGTGCTGGTCGATGCCGGTGGGCAGGGTGATTTCGGAGCAGAGATTCGAGGTTTTGACCTCGAGGCCGGCGAGTTTCTGGTGTTCGGGCAGGGCGCGGTTCACGTGGTCGGAGAAGACCAGGTAGGGCTCGCCGGTTTCGATGCGGGCGTTGAGGATGCGGATCCAGAGCGAGCGGGCGGAGATGCGGCGGATGACGGCGTGGTCTTTCGGGGAGGTGAGCGCCCATTCGGCATCGGCCTCGACCGCGCGCATGAAAGCATCGGGCACCAATATGCCCTGGTGGAGGTTGAGCGCCTTGCGGTTGGGGTCGCCGCCGGTGGGGCGGCGCATTTCGATGAATTCCTCGATTTCGGGGTGCGAGACGGGGAGGTAGACGGCGGCCGAGCCGCGGCGGAGCGACCCTTGGGAGATGGCGAGGGTCAGGCTGTCCATGACGCGGATGAAGGGGATGACGCCGGAGGTTTTGCCGTTCATGCCGACTTTTTCGCCGATCGAGCGGAGATTGCCCCAATAGGAGCCGATGCCGCCGCCCTTGGAGGCGAGCCAGACATTCTCGTTCCAGAGACCGACGATGCCTTCGAGACTGTCGCTGGCCTCGTTCAGGAAGCAGGAGATGGGCAGGCCGCGGGTGGTGCCGCCATTGGAGAGCACGGGCGTCGCGGGCATGAACCAGAGGCGGGAGATGTAATCATAGATGCGCTGGGCGTGGGCGGAATTGTCGGCATAGGTGGCGGCGACACGGGCGAACAGATCCTGGATGCCCTCGCCGGGGAGGAGGTAACGGTCGCCCAGGGTGGCGCGGCCGAATTCGGTGATCAACGCATCGCGGGTGCGGTCGACATGGATGGGATGGCCGCCGGCGAACTGCACGGTGTCGAGGGTCGTGGTGTCGGCGAACAGGGCACCCATGGCTGACATTGTGGCGGAATCCTTGCGATGGCGTGGGCCGGCGAGGGCGGATGGTGGCGGAAAATTTAGGGGGGCGTCAATCATATTGTGGGGGATGGGGCAAAAAACCACAGGATATGGTTGGGGCGACTCCGTTGTTTCTCGATTGTTTCAGCGTGACGCTGGGCGGGGCGCTGGGCGGGGCGGAGGAATCGGGGCGGCGGGCGTTGCGGCCAGGGGGATGACGGACCAAGTGCGCAAGGGCGCGCGGCGCGGCCCGGACGGATACCAAATATTATAGCCGGGGCGGGCTGAATGAGGGATGCGCCGATTGGGGGGCGCGGCATGTGGCGCGGGGATGGCGGCTTGAGGAGCACCGGGGCTTGACTGCGCGGAAGGATGAGCGGGGCATGTGCCTGCTGGTGCCGGGCCAGTTCGTGCGCCACCCGGATGCGCCGGATTGGGGGCTGGGGCAGGTGCAATCTGTGGTGGGGGAACGGGTGACCGTGAATTTTCCGCATCAGGGCAAGGTGTTGATCGATACCGCGGTGGTGATGCTGGACGTGGTGGAGTTTCCGTGATGGCGGACGATACGGGGCCTGGGCTGCGCGACGGGTTTGGCCGGGCGGTGACGTATGTGCGCCTGTCGGTGACGGACCGCTGCGACTTTCGCTGCGTGTATTGCATGCCGGAACGGATGCGGTTTCTGCCGCGCGCCGAGGTGCTGAGCCTCGAGGAACTGGCGCGGCTGGGGCAGGCATTCGTGGCGTGCGGGGTGCGCAAGCTGCGGCTGACCGGCGGCGAGCCGCTGGTGCGGCGGGACGTGATGGGGCTGGCGCGCGCGCTGGGCGGGCTGATTGGCCAGGGGTTGGAGGAGCTGACCCTGACCACCAATGGCAGCCAGTTGGGCCGCTATGCCGCGGAGCTATACGCGGCGGGGGTGCGGCGGGTGAATGTGAGCGTGGATTCGCTGCGCCCGGAACGGTTCGCGGCGATTACGCGGCGGGGGCGGCTGGCGAGCGTGCTCGAGGGGATCGAGGCGGCGGCGGCGGCGGGGTTGCAGGTGAAGCTGAACACGGTGGCGCTGCGCGGGGTGAATGACGATGAATTCGACGACCTGCTGGCCTGGTGCGGGGTGCGGGGGTTCGATTTGTGCCTGATCGAGACGATGCCGATGGGTGAGGTGGATGAGGACCGGACGGACCGGTATTTGCCGCTGGACGCGGTGCGGGCGGATTTGGCGCGGCGCTGGAGCCTGACCCCGATGGGATTTCGCAGCGGCGGGCCGGCGCGGTATGATTTTGTCGGCGAGACCGGGACGCGGCTGGGGTTCATTACGCCGATGACGCATAATTTTTGCGAAAGTTGCAACCGGGTACGGGTGACCTGCACCGGCCAGCTGTATTTGTGCCTGGGCCAGGACGACCAGGTGGATTTGCGGGGCGTGTTGCGCGAGGGCGGTGATGTGGTGGCGGCGATTCGCGCCGCCATGGCACGAAAACCACGCGGCCATGATTTCGTGATCGGGCGGGACCAGAAGCCGGCGGTGGCGCGCACCATGAGCCTGACCGGGGGTTGAGGCCAGGCTTCGGGATTGTTTTTCAACTCTCTGATATCGCTTGAGGTTTTGGGAGTTTTGGACGGGGCGGGCTCGCGCCCCGTGTGGCGGAAATGCGGCATGCGTCTTGCGTGCCACAGCCCTGCCCGGGGGGCGCCATGAATTCGCCGCCGTTTACGGTTAGGTCACGGATACCGGCGAGACTTCAGGCACGAGCGACCGGTGTTTGGACAAAGACGATGGCACGTCACGTGGATTTCTGGACCTGGCAACTCGACCAGGCCGCCGAGCAGAGCCGGACCCGCACGCTGTCGGTGGTGATGCTGGTGGTTTATCTGCTCGGGGCGGCGCTGCTGATCGCGCGGCCGCGGCTGAATTTGACCGCGCCCTGGGGGGAGTTGGGGCTGGGGCTGATTGCTCTGGCGCTGATGGGATCGGCCGTGATTTGCGCGCGGGTGGTGATGACGCGGGCGCGACATTCGCTGCGCTGAGGCGCGGGCGGCTTGTTGGCGGACCGTGGGAGCGCGGCGCCGGCAGATTGGCGTTTCCCTCGATCGGGCGTTTCGGGTAGGCTTGCCGGGGTTTTGCCACGGGAGGCGATGATGCGCGATTGGGGATGGGTTGCTGGTTTGGGCGCCCTGGCATGGGTGGCTGGCGGCGCGATGACGGCGCGGGCGCAGACGACGGCGCTGAACGGCGTCGGCGACGGGCTGCCGCAGGCGGAGATCGCGCAGGAATTCCAGGCCTATTCGGCGGCCAACCCCTCGGTGGTATTCAACTACCAGCTATCGAGCACGGCGACGACGATTTTCCTGTCGGATACGTCGCTCCAGTTCGGCACGGATGAGACGCCGCTGACCTCGGCCCAGGCGCTGGGCTACACCCGGACGGCGACCAACGGGCCGTTGATTCAGATACCGATGTTCGGGTTCGGCGTGGCGGTGCCCTACAACAACCCGAGCCTCGGCAGGCGCCAGCAACTGACGGATGCGCAGCTTTGCGGCATCATGTCCGGAACGATCACCAATTGGAGCCAGATTTCCAACACCAGCGGGGCGATCACGGTGGTGTATCGGGCCGACCAGGACCCGACCAGCTTCCTGCTCAGCCAGCATTTCAACGCGGTCTGCAATGCCGGGAATTCCGGCTTTGGAATCTACCCGGTGCCGATCACGACCCAGTTCAGCGCGATGTTCGCGGGCGGGGTGGTGCCGAAAAATTTCGTGGCCGAGAACGGGGCGGCGAACGCGGCGACGGAGATTTTGGCCACGACCTACGCGATGGGGTATCTGACCCCGGATTACACCAGTGTCGCGCCGCATTCCCCGCATACGACCGCGCTGAAGGTGGCCGGGCTGGTGAACGGGGTGAACGGGACAGCGTATGCGCCGACCGCGACCGCGATTTCGGTGGGGCTGGCGAACCCGGGCCTGGGATCGACCAATACCAGCCCGCCCGCGACGGAATCGGCCGCGAAGAACGTTTTGAGCTGGGTGCCGACGATACCGGTGACCAACAAGGGCTACCCGATCGTGGGATATGGCGACTGGCTGCTGGTGACGTGCAACAACAACACGACGGTGGACCAGCAGCTGGAGAATTTTCTGGTCGATCACTACAAGATCTCGACCTATGTGGATATTCGCAAGAACAGCAACCTGGTGAATATACCGCAGGCTTTCTACAGCGCCCTTCACGCGGTGTTCCTGACCAATCAACGGAAATACAATCTCAATATCGGCAACCCGAAAGTCTGCCCACACGGGTGAGGCCGCGCGGGTGGGCCAGGCCGCGCGGGTGGGCCAGGCCGCGCGGGTGGGCCAGGCCGCGCGGCTGACCGTAACATAATTGCCACATTCGGCGGCGGCGCGTCCTGCCGACAGCGCCGCGTCAGGCAAGAGGGCCGGCGGAATTGTAGGGTTCCGCTGTGACGACACGACAGAGACGAATGGCGCGCGCCGCCACCCGGGTTGGGCTGACGGCGTGGCTTGCCGGGTGTGTGGCGTATCATCCGGCGCCGATCTCGGCGCAGGCGGGGGCGCGCGCCTTCGCCGCGCGGCGGCTGGATGACCCGAAACTGGCGGCACTGATGGCGGCGGACGGCGTGGCGGCACCAGGCGTGGCAACCCCGGGCGTGCCCCCGGGCGTGCCCCCGGGGGCGACCCCGGGGGCGACCCCGGGCGCGGCGGGCTGGGGATTGGCGCAACTGACGCTGGCGGGGCTGTATTTTCATCCCGACATGGCGGTGGCGCGGGCGACGGTGCGGGTGGCGGCGGGAGAGGCGCGGGCGGCCGGGGAAATACCCAACCCGACGCTGGGCTTCGAGGAATTGAGCGTGAACGCGAGCCGCGCCGCGCCGAGCCCGTTCACGGTGGCGCCGTTCCTGAATTTTCTGATCGAGACCGCGGGTAAACGCCAGGACCGGATGGCGCGGCAGGCGGCTTTGCTGAAGGCCGCGCGCGATGCGGTGGATATGACGGCGTGGCAGGTGCGCGCCCAGGTGCGCGACGCCTGGCTGACCCTGTGGGCGGGGCAGCGGATTTTAACCCTGCGGCAGGCGCAAGCGCGGCTGTGGCAGGACCTGGCGGCGGCGATGGCGAGGCGCGCGGCGCTGGGGGCGGCGGATGCGCCAGCGGCGATGGCGGCGCAGCTTCAGGCGCTGCAGGCGCGCGCCGCGGTGGCGGCGGCGACGGACGACCTGGCCGCGGACAGGGCGGGCCTGGCGCGCGCGATTGGCGTGACGGAGCAGGCCCTGGAGGGGATCCGGCTGGATTTTACCGCGTTGGATACCCCCCCTGCCCTGCCCGATGCGGCGCGGCTGGCGGAATTGCGCAAGGCGGCGTTGACCGGGCGCGCGGATATGCGCGCGGCGCTGGCCCGCTACGCGGCGGCGGAGGCCGGGTTGAAACTGGCGGTGGCTTCGCAATACCCCGACATTACACTGACGCCGGGCTATATTTACGACCAGGGCCAGAATAAATACGCGCTTTACCCGAGCCTGGAATTACCGCTGTTCAACCAGCACCAGGGGGAAATCGCGACGGCGCTGGCGCGGCGGCAACTGGCAGCGGCGGAATTCCTCCGGACCGAGGACGCGACGATCGCGGACATCCGCGCCGCGTTCCTGGCCGCGCACCGGGCGCGGACGGCGCTGCGGGCGGCGCGGGGGGCGGCGCGGATGGCGAACCGGCTGGACGCGGCGGTGACGCGCGGATTTGCCGCGGGCGGGGTGGACAGGCCGGGACGGGACCAGGCGCGGCTGAGCGCGCTGGGCGCCGCCGATGCGCTGTTGCGGGCGCGGCGGGCGGACCTGGCCGGGCTGGGGGCGCTCGAGGACGCGGCGCAGACGCCGTTGCTGGATGGCGTGACGGTGACCGGAGCGGCACCGCGGGATGAGGTGGCAGCGCGATGAGCGGAACCCGGATGGCGTGGGTGGCGATGGTGGCCCTGGCGCTGCTGGGCGCGAGCGGGCGGGCGGCGCTCGCGGACGCGGATGACGCGCCACCGGCCGACGCGCCGGCCCCCAAGGTCGTGGTGGCGCACGGCGTGACGACGATCGTGCTGGATGCGCGGGCGGGCGCCAATGCGGGCATCGTTTGCGCGCGGGTGACGGCGGCGCAGGAAGGCCTGATGACGGAGGCGATGGGCGCGCTGCTGCCGCTTGCCGACCTGGCGCCGCTGGCGGCGCGGTTGGCGGGCGACGCGGCGCTGCAGACCGCGGCGGCGGCGGCGGCGACGACGGATGCGG
>JAJXVA010000120.1 GCA_021782435.1 Pseudomonadota bacterium | reverse complement strand
GGTGCAGGTGAGGGAAAAGAACTCATCGACCGTGACCGGCGCGGTCGGGCTGCCGTAAAAGCGCGGCGCCAGCATGGCGCTGAGCGGGGGCAGGATATCCGCCGCGAAGGCGGGCCGCAGGGCCGCAGCCCCCAGGCCTGCGCCAACAATTGATAGTAGGGAACGCCGTGAAACGCGCATGATCACCTCAAGATGTTGTATAGCGCCCGACGAATCCGGCGTCGAGCGGAACGGCAGGTTTTACGCTAAAAAAAGCTCAACCGGGCGGGCTGTCCAGAACCGAAGCGAGGGTGGCCAACGCATCACGGACGGGGCCCGCGGGGAAGTTGGCCAGGATGGCCGGCTGGGCCGCGCCGGGCCCTGGGGGTCGCCGGGTTGGCGGCAGGGGCGGTGGGGCGGGGCCGGGCAGGGGCGTCTGCACCAGGCGCAGACGGTGGATGCGACCCGGGCCGAGATGGGCGTTGACGCGGGCGATCAGCGCGGCGGCGTCGTGCTGCAAAGCCAGCGCGGTCGGGCCGGGGCAAGCCAGCGTCAGTGTCTCGCCGGACAGCCGCAGCGGCGCGCAGGCTTCCGCCAGGGCCGGGCCTGCGATCAGCGGCCAATCGGCCTTGAGCCGGGCGGTGGCTGAGGTGGCGCGGGCAAAAGCGGGGCGCGCGACATCGGGCACGATGGCGGAAAGTGGTCTCGGGCCGGTGGCGCGGAACGCGGAATGGCTCATGCACGACCTGTTGGCGTGGTACGACCGGGACCGGCGGCATTTGCCGTGGCGGGCGGCACCGGGGGAAAGGCCGGACCCCTACCGGGTGTGGCTGTCCGAGGTGATGCTGCAACAAACCACGGTAGCCGGGGCCGCGCCCTATTATGCGCGCTTCCTGGCCGCGTTTCCAACCCTGGCGGCGCTGGCCGCGGCCGGGGAGGAGGCGGTGCTGCGCGCCTGGGCGGGACTGGGCTACTATGCCCGCGCCCGCAACCTGCATGCCTGCGCCCGCGCCGTGGTGGCGATGGGCGGCTTTCCACGCGATGTGGCGAGCTTGCGCCAGCTGCCGGGGATCGGTCCCTACACCGCGACGGCGATCGCGGCGATCGCGTTCGGCGTGCCGGGTATCGCGGTCGATGGCAATGTCGCGCGGGTCCTGAGCCGGCTGGCGGCGATCAAAGCGCCATTGCCGGCCGCCCTGCGCGACGTGACCAGGGTCGCCGAGGTGCTGGGGCGGGCACCGGCGGCGGTGGCGCGACCCGCAGATGCGGTGCAGGCGCTGTTCGATCTCGGCGCCGGGCTGTGCGGTAAAACCAAACCCGCCTGCGCCTTGTGCCCATGGCGCAAGGGGTGCGCGGCCGAGGCGCTGGGGCTGGCGGCCGAACTGCCGGCGCGGGCACCCAAGCCGTCCCGTCCAACGCGCTATGGCGCGGTGTTTCGGGTGCGCGATGCGGCAGGCCACGTGCTGTTGCGCCGGCGCCCGCCCGAGGGGTTGCTCGGCGGTATGGACGAGCTGCCCGGCACACCCTGGCGCGCCACCCCCTGGTCCGAGGCCGAGGCGCTGGCCTTTGCTCCCGACCTTGCCACCCTTGCCACCCCTTGGGCCAAAGCCGCCGAGGTGCACCACCTGTTCACCCATTTCCGGTTGCACCTGATCGTTTACGCGGCCACCGCCGAAACCGGCACGCGCCTGACCGCGCCCGACACCGCCGCGCTGCCGAGCGTGATGCGCAAATGCCTGCGGTGACGCGCGCCACTCCTCGGTTCGCGGCCAAGGCTCAGGCGGCCGCGCGGGCAATCAGGACTGGCTGGCGGGGCTGAGCACGAGGCAGGCGCCGTGGCGAAGGCGGGTGCAGGCATCCAGCGCGGCCAACCGGGTGAGCCCGGTCAGACGCGCCCGATAGAGCGTGGTATGGCCATGGTGCGCGATGCCGAGTTGTGGTGTGCCGCCATGGAGGCGCCTGACCGCCCCGAGCGCCTGCCGCGCGTCCCGTTCGCGGGTGAAGGCGCCAAGCTGAATGGCCCAGCCCGCGCTCCCTCCGCTGTCACGCGCGGGCAGAGTGGCGGCGGCGGCACTGTTCATCAGCCAGTAACCGCCGCCGTGGCGGTGGGGTAGCGGCCGCGCGGCGGCGAGGCGCAGTGGCGCGGCGTGCGCGAGGGGGCCGCGCCCAGCGGCGTTGTGTCCAGCGGCGTTATGTCCAGGGGAGGCAGGCCCGGAAAGGGCATGCGCCAGGGCTGAGTGGCCCGCGGGCGTGGCGGCCGCGAGGCGCATCAGGTGGCGGCCATGGGTGCGGCGTGTTCGCGCCAGGCGCACCACGCGGCGGTACCGCAGGCCCGCGGGAATTTCGTCAGGCAGTCGGTTCAACGCCAATTCGCTTGCAAGAGAAGGATGAACCGGCGTGTCACGCTCGATCAGTGGCGCGATGGCGGCGACATAGGCCCGGGTTTCCTCGGGCAGGGGAGATTTGTTGGCCAGGTACTGGTCCAACCTGCCCGGGCCGGCATCATAGGCGGCCAGCAGGCCCGGCATGCCATATTTGTCGTAAAGTTCACGTAGGAATGCGGTACCAGCAAGAATATTATTGTGCGGATTGTACGGATCATCACCGAAGCCGTAGCGCATGCGCAATTCGTCGAAGGTTTCGGGCATCACCTGCATCAGCCCCATCGCGCCCTTGTCGCTGATGGTCAGCAGCCCGTTGGCGTTGAATTCCCTGCCATTGGATTCCCGGTGCATGACCCCGCGGATCCAGCTTTGCGGCACGTCGAAGCGGGTAGCGGCTTCCTGGATATAGGGGCCCCACGGGTCTGTCGGCGGGCCGGGCGGCGCGTAGCGCGGTTTGGCGGCGGCGACGTAATGTTGCGCCTCGGTCAGGCTGGCGGTGGGGGTGCGGCCGGCGCAGGCGGCCAGCAGAGCGGCCAAGGCCAGCGGCACCAAGGCGCGCAGACCGGGCCGGATGAGCAGCGGGCGGCGGCGGGACAAAGGGTTCCTCCGTCGGGCAAACAGAATCGGCGCGGCCTGCGCCCGGGATTGGCGGCCGATGTTAAGGCGAGTGGTCAAGAAATGACCATAAACCCTTACGATAGGGCTGATTTTTCTGCAATGACTTTGTTTGCGCGCTCCGCCCCGGTGCCCGGTCCGCGTGTTCCGCTTGTTTCCGCCATCGCCCTGTGGCGCATTAGGGGCATGTGGCGGGTTCTGGTGGGTATCGGCGGGTTGGCGGTCGGGCTTGGCGGGTGCGCCGCGCCGGCGCCGGCACCCGCGCCGCGGCTGGTGGCGGTGCCACGCCCGGCCATCGTATTGGCGGCGCGCGGCCTCGCGCCCCTGAACCTGCGCGGCGAGGTATTGCTGGCACTGACCGGCAGCAATGCGGTCCCGGCGGGTCAGGGGACCGACGGGCGGGGTTACGAGGTGGTGGTGCAAATGCCGGACGGCGCGCGCAAGGCCTGCGTCGCTCGCACTGCTCTGGCGTTGGCGCAGCGCGCCGAACTGGTGGATGGCCGATGCCTGCCGGTGCCCTGACCAGGATGCCGTTGCGGGGGCGGGCGCGATAAGCTAACGCCCCGCCCATGAATGTAGCCGAACCGTCCGATATCGCGGTCAAGCCGAGGCCCCCCTCGCCGGGGTTGGGCCTTGGCGCGCCCCGCCCCGGCGAGGAGCCGGACCTGCAACTCGTGGCCAATCTGGGCTACCGCGCCCGCTGGCGCCATGCGGTCTGGGATCTGAGCGAATCCTTTCGGCTTTCCGAGCTGTTCCGCGCGCTCGGCTGGCTCGACATCAAAATCAAATATCGTGGCTCGGTGCTCGGTCCGTTCTGGCTGACCATTTCGACCGGCGTGCTGGTGGCAACGCTCGGCGTGCTCTATGGCGAGCTGTTCCACCTCAAGCTCCACGACTTCCTGCCCTTCATCGCGCTCTCCCTGGTGCTGTGGAATTTCATTTCCATGCTGATCGGTGATGCGTGCCTCGCCTTCACGCAGGCGGAATCCACCATCCGCTCGGTGCGGATGCCCTATTTCGTGTTCGTCGGGCAGAACGTCTATCGCAACCTGATCATCCTGGCGCACAACTTGGTGGTCATCGTCGTCGTGTTCGCGCTGTTCCGCATCGTGCCGGGGTGGAAGGCGCTGGCGGCACTGCCAGCGCTCGCGCTGTGGTTGGTCGACAGTTACGCGCTGACCATCCTGCTCGGTGCCTTCTGCGCCCGCTTCCGCGATGTGCCGCAGATCGTCGCCTCCATCCTGCAGATCGCGTTCTATGTCACGCCGATCATCTGGAAGCCGAGCCTGCTGCCGGTCCGTCAACGCTGGATCCTGCCGATCGACCCGTTCTATTCCCTGTTCGAGATCGTGCGCGGGCCGCTGCTGGGCACGCTGCCATCCCACATCGTGTGGGCGTCGGCACTTGGTTACAGCGCGGCGCTATGTGCCATTGCCTGGCTCGGCTTCGTGCGCGTGCGCGCCCGCATCGCGTTCTGGATATAAGCCCATGAGCCGCATCGAGGTCGAGAATGTCTGCGTGGATTTCCCGCTGTACCACGGCAATGCGCGCAGCCTCAAGAAAAGCTTCATGTCCGCCGCCGCCGGCCGGCTCGGCCAGGACACCCAGAAGCGGATCGTGGTCCAGGCGCTCCGCGACATCGATTTCCACCTGAGCCCGGGTGATCGGCTGGGTCTGGTCGGCAGCAATGGTGCCGGTAAAACCACCCTGCTGCGCACGCTCGCCGGCATTTACGAGCCGGTGCGCGGGCGGGTGCGGGTGCGGGGCACCCTGAACGCGCTGCTCGACCCGCAACTGGGCATGAAGCCCGATCTCACGGGGCGCGAGAACATATTGCTGCGTGGCTTGTATTACGGTCTGACCCGCAGGCAGATCCGCGCGCTCGAGGACGACGTCCAGAATTTCGCCGAGCTTGGTCAGTTCATGGATCTGCCGGTGCGCATATATTCATCAGGTATGGTCATCCGGTTGGGCTTTGGCCTGGCCACCGCCATCCATCCGCAGGTGCTGCTGATGGATGAATGGTTCCTGGCGGGGGATGCGAATTTCATGGCCAAGGCGCGCGGGCGGATCGAGACCATGGTCCGCGGCGCGGAGATACTGGTGCTTTCGAGCCACCAGATGGAGACCGTGGCGCTGTGGTGCAACAAGGTGATCTGGATGGATCAGGGCCGCATCCGTGCCGCCGGGGAACCCTTCGCCGTTCTGGAGCAATACACCGGCAAGCCGGTCGTGATGACCGCGCCCGAGGATGCCCGCCCGCAACTGATTGTCGCGCCGGTGACCGCGAAATTGCCCACGTCCTGATACGCGGCCAAGGGGCCGGGCGTTTCCTCGGCTCCCTGGAACGGGAATGACTTCCGCCGCCTCAGGCCTGCGGCTTTTCTGGAAAAGCCGGGAATATCTGGCGCTTGAGGGTTTCCAGCACGAGCAGCGTCAGGAACCCGAGCCCGAGCGCTATCGCGGCATCGCGCCCGTGCAATGCGCCGAAATGGAACAGAACCCGCACCGCAGGCACGATCTGTGCCAGGGTGAGCAGGGCGGCGGTGGCCAGCACCACCCACCATAGCGCCGGATTGCGCCGGGCGAACCCGGCGCGCAACCGGGGAGAGTGTGCCCGGTTGACGAGCACCAGGCCCAGATCGGCGGCGATCAATGTCATGAAGGTCAGTGCCCTGGCATCCGTCTCGGGTAGGCCCTGGCGCAGCGCCAGCATGAACAGGGCGGACACCAGGCCCAGCACCAGCAGGCCCTGAATGAGCGCCCAGGTGATCTCGCTGGCGCCGAACAAGTGCCGGGTGGGGTCGCGCGGGGGGCGGCGCATGATGCCCTCCTCCTCGGGCTCGGCCTCGAACACGACCGAGCACACCGGGTCGATGATCAGTTCGAGAACGGCGATATGCAGCGGCCAGAACAGCAGCGGCAGGCCGAAC
This sequence comes from Pseudomonadota bacterium, assembly GCA_021782435.1. GTDB lineage: Bacteria > Pseudomonadota > Alphaproteobacteria > Acetobacterales > Acetobacteraceae > JAJXVA01. The sequence continues at coordinate 1,605 of JAJXVA010000120.1, read as the reverse complement.
AGCAGCGGAACCAGCGCGAGCCCGGCGATGGGCACGTGCACCGCGACGATGAAGGCCATGGCCTTGCGCATATTGTCGTGGATGCGCCGGCCGAGCCGGATGGCGGCGACGATGGCGGTGAAATCATCATCGAGCAGCACCAGCGCCGCCGCTTCGCGCGCCACATCGGTGCCGCGGCCACCCATGGCGATGCCGATATGGGCGGCCTTGAGCGAGGGCGCGTCATTGACGCCATCGCCGGTCATGGCAACGATTTCGCCGTTCGCCTTGAGCGCGCGCACGATGCGCAGCTTCTGTTCGGGCAGGGTGCGCGCGAATACCGCGTGGTCACGCACCGCGCGCGTGAGCGCGGCATCGTCCATGGTTGCGATCTCGACACCGCTCAGCACGCGCTCGGCGTCGATTCCCGCCTCGCGCGCGATGGCGCGCGCGGTTTCCGGGTAGTCGCCGGTGATCATGATCACCCGGATGCAAGCGGCGCGGCATTCGGCAATCGCCGCCGGCACGGCCGGGCGCAGCCGGTCCATCAGCCCCGCGAGCCCGATCGGGCGGAAGGGCAGGGCGCGCGGCGTTGCCGGCAGATCGGCACCCGGCTTCAGCTCCGCCTGCGCCACCGCCAATACCCGCAGGCCCTGCCGCGCGAGGTCGGTTACGGCGGCAAGCCATGTCGCGCGTGCGGCGTCATCCATGCGGCAGAGATCGGCAATGGCTTCCGGCGCGCCCTTGGCCGCCGCCACCAGCCCGCCATCGGCCGCGCGCCAGATACGGGTGACCGCCAGCAAATCGGGGCTGAGCCCATATTCGCGAACCGGACCGGCATCCGGCCAGGCGGCCGAGCCGGGCGCGGCCAGGGCGTGGAATGCCCGGTCCATGGGGTCGAAGCCGTGGCGGGCGCTGGCTAGAAGCGCGGCGTCCAGAACCGCGGCGGTGGCGCCGCTCGGCGGGCCCTGCTCCGCCCGCCACACCGCCGCCCCGGCCTGAAGCACGGCCACGGCCATTTTGTTCTCGGTCAGCGTGCCGGTCTTGTCGGTGCACAGCACGGTCGCAGCACCCAGGGTCTCGATCGCGGCGACCTGGCGCGCCAGAACCCGCGCGCGCGCCATGCGCCAGGCGCCCATGACCGTGAATACGGTCAGCACCAGGGGAAATTCCTCGGGCAGCATGGCCATGCCGAGGGCGATGCCGCTGAGCAGCGCCGCCAGCCAGTGGCCGCGCAGCCCGCCATAAAGCGGCACCGAAAGCGCGGTCACGCCAAGGCTGATGAGGGCGAAGCGGCGCACCAGCCGGGTGATCTCGGCCTTGAGGCGCGGGGGTTCCGGGCGGATATCGGCCAGGGTGGTGCCGATCCGGCCGAGTTCGGCGCGGGCACCGGTGGCGGTGACCACCGCCCGGCCGCGCCCGCGCACGACCAGGCTGCCCGAATAGACGAATGGCAGGTCATCACCGCCCGGCCGGGCCGCCGGTCCCGTGGGCGGATCGGCGGCCCGTTTGCGAACCGGCACGGATTCGCCGGTGAGCAGGGATTCGTCGGTGGCCAGGTCCTGTGCGGCGAACATCGTCGCGTCCGCCGGCACGCGGTCGCCCTCGGCCAGCACCACCACATCG
>JAJXVA010000119.1 GCA_021782435.1 Pseudomonadota bacterium | reverse complement strand
TTCCGATCTGCGCGGCCGGTCGCGGCCGGGCATGCCCTGTTCAAGGCCCGGTCGCGCGACGAAGCCGGGGAGATACGGAAGATCGTGGCGGAAAGCAAGCCGGCAAGCGGCCGGGCGGCGCGGGCTGGCGTTGCCCGCCCGGCGGACCCAGATAAGCGCGATGCCGGATCTGTTCACGATTGGCTACGAAGGCCGCCGGATCGATGACGTGATCACCGCCCTGCGGGCGGCGGGGGTGACGCTGCTGATCGACGTGCGGGCGATCGCGGCCTCGCGCAAGCCGGGGTTTTCGAAACGCCAACTGGCGGCGGCGCTGGACGCGGCGGGCATTGCCTATGTGCATCTGCGCGGGCTCGGCACGCCCAAAGCGGGGCGCATGGCCGCGCGCGCCGGGCGCACCGCGGAGATGCACGAAATTTTCGCCGCCCATATGCGCACCGACCCCGCGCAGGCGGCCCTGGCCGAGGCCCGCGCGCTGCGTGACGCGCACGCCGCCTGCCTGCTGTGCTTCGAGGCGGACCCCGGCACCTGCCACCGGCTGTTGGTGGCAAACGCCCTGGCCGAGCCCGGAAATCGGCCGATCCGCCACCTGTTCGCCGTCGCACCGGGTTTCGTTCACGATTGAGAAAGGGTTGCGGGGTCAGGCTGGGCGGGCCCCACGTGGAAAACACCCGTGACCCAGACCCTGCACAAGGCCGCGCTGAGCGTGAGCCACGCGCCACCGCCGGAAGCCTTCGCCGCTATTTTCGCGGCGCTGGATGGGTTCAATACCGCCTGGGCCGGACCGGCCAACCCGCAGCCCCTGGCCGTGCTGCTGCATGGCCCGGACGGGCGGGAAGTGGTGGGCGGGTTATGGGGCCACAGCATGTATCGGTGGTTCAGTATCCAGATGCTTTACGTGCCGCCGGCGCTGCGGGAGACCGGCAATGGCACCGCCCTGGTGCGCGCGGCCGAGGATACCGCCAGGGCCAGGGGCTGCCTTGGCGCGCAGGTGGATACGTTCAGCTTCCAGGCGCGGGGCTTTTACGAGCGCCTGGGCTACCGTGTCTTTGCCACCCTGCCCGACCTGCCGCCGGGCCATGCCTGCCACTATCTGGCGCGGCGGTTTTGACCGCGCTGCCGCCCGCCGCCACGACACGCGTGACCCGTTTCCCCCGGGGCGGCGACGGTCGGTCCTGGGGAAGCTGGCGTCAGGCCGCAAAGCTGAGGATTTTGGCGGTGCCGGGTGTCACCATCCTCGCGATATGGTCGTGGTGGCTGAACAGGATGACCTGGGTGCGGGTGGAAAATTCCGCCAGCACGGACAGGGCCGCCTGCGCGCGCCGATCATCGAAATTCACCAGCAGATCATCGCCGATGAAGGGCAAAGGCTCGGCATCGGTGAGTTCGTTTTCGAGCGCGGCGAGGCGGAGGGCGAGGTAGAGCTGGTCGCGCGTGCCTTCGCTGAGTTTATCCGCTGGGCAGGAATTTCCGTCGGCCTGGCGGGCGACGACCGATTGGCCATCATCGCCGATGTCGAGTGTGGGGTAGCGGCCTTCGGTGAGCGCCGCGAATAGCGCGCCGGCCCGTTTGAGCAGCGGGTCCTGCTGCTGGCGCCGGAAATTCTCGATGCCGGCACGGAGCAGGGTTTCGGCCATGCGCAGCGGCGGATAGCGCTGGACCACGGCGGCGATGTCGGCGAGGGCTTCCTGGCGGGATTGTTCGGCGGCAGCGGCTTCGTGGGTGCGTTCCATGTCCGCGAGTTCGCGTGACAGGGTGGTGATCTGTTCCTGGGTGGCCCGGATTGTCTCGTTCGTTTCGGCAAATGCCCGATCGATTTCGGCGATGCGTGCGGGGAGCGCATCGAAATCGGTGCCTGCCGCGTCGGCCGCGAGTTCGGCTTCGGTTTTGCCGTCGGCGCTGGCGCGGAGTTCTTGCAGTTCCCGGTTGATATCGGCGGTGAGGGTGCGGGCTTGGTGCGTATCGGCGATTGCGGCGCGCAGACCCGGTTCGTCGGCGACGGCGGCGCGGGTCTGGAGATCGGTGATTTGCGCGTGGGCGGCATCGCGGCTTGCGATGTGGCGGGCGTGGGCGTGTTTTGCGTCGGTGATGCGCTGGGTGAGCACGGAACGCTCCTGTTCCGTGGCCTTTGCCGCTTGCAGCCGGGCGGAGAGAATTTTGACCCGTTCGGTGGGTGGCTGGGTGGTCTGATCGGGCGCCACGCGCGCGGCCACTGCCTCGGCCTCGCGGGCGAAATCGTCGATCGCTCCGGTCATTTCCTGGACGCGGTCGAGCGTGGTTTGACGGGCGGTGGCGGCGGTGGCGATGCGGTCCCAGATTTCCAGCGCGGCGCGACCCCGCGCGGGGTCGGCATTTTCGGGCAAGCGGAGCCGCAGCGCGTGCTGGTTCCAGATGGCGCGGCGCTGATCGCGGCTTGTGGCGGTGTCCGCGAGCGCCGCTTGCTGGCGCGCGAGGTCCTTGGTGGCTTGTGCCGATGCCTCCTTGGCGGTTTGCCAGGTTTGGCGCGCGGCGAGATGGGATTTTTGCACGGCTAGGGCGTCGCGCAGCAGTGCTGCCAGCGTGTCATCGGCGAATTGACGATGCGGAAGGGCGGCAGCGAGGGCAGCGAGGGCGGTGGCACGCCGTGCCACGAGGCGGTGAAGTTCTTGTTCATTTTCCTGCCACGCGTCGTGCTTGGCCAAAACCGCGTGGCGCGCCGTGAGCCAGGCGCGCAGTTCGGCGGGTGGGCGCGGGGTGAGACCTGCTTCCTTCAAGAGGGAAGTCCATGCGGCCGAAGCATCCTCCTCGGCACACGCGGCGGCGTGACGTCGTGTCTGCGCAGGACCGCGCAGATGGGAGTGTTCGGCGCGCTCGCGCAGGGCGTGTTCGGTCGCGACCACGCGTTCCTGCACCCGCGCACGCTGGTCGACCAGACGATCCGCTTCGCGCAGCAGATGTTCGAACCCCGAGGCGGTATCGGCGCCAAGGCCGGTATCGGCGCGTTCGGCGTCGGTGATCGGGGTGCCGGAGGCGAGGTAGGCGCGACGGATCAGGGACCAGGCGGTATCCCGCCTTGCGCGGGCCTGGGTGATGACGGCGTCGGTGGGTAATTCGCCGGTGGCCGATGCGGCCGCGATGTCGGCGTCGAGCGCCGCGATTTTTTCGTCGATCTGGTGCAGCGCGGCCTGGGCCTGGTCGCGCTCGGATTTGGCTTTTTCCAAGTCGCGCGCCAGGCGGTCGATTTCAGGATCGAGCGGCACCGGCAACCGGGCCAGCGCCTCGGCGTCGGCCTGCCAGTGCGGGAGGGTGGCGAGCGCCTGGTCGAGCGCCGCTCGGGTGCTTGCTCGTCTCGCGTGGGCGCTGGCGATCGTGTCATCGAGCGCGCCCTCGGCGCGAGCGCAATCGATCGCGGCATCGAGCGCAGCGTTGGGCGGTGGCTCGGCCAGGGCGCTGACCTGGCTTTCGCATTCTTTGTGGGTGCGGGTGGCTTCGGCCACGCGGTCGGCAAGGCCTTCGTATCGGGTTTGCTCGGTTTCGAGAGCGCGGAGGGCGGCGTCGATACCTTGACGATCGAGCAGGGTGGGCACCGACCCGGCGAGATCGGCGGCCGAGCCGGTGAGACCGAGTGCCGCGCCTTCCCGGCGGATGATCTCGGCCTGGTGTTCGGCGGTGCGGGTTTGGTTGGCGCGATCGGTGAGCGCGGCGGCGATTCTGGCGCGATCGTCGCCGAGCCGTCCGATCGTCTCGGCTTCGTCCAGCACCGGGTCGCGCGCGGGCAAGGCGGCAATGGCCGCGGTGGCGGCCTCGATCGCGGCGGCTTCGCGGTCGCGGTCACGCTCAGCCTGGTTGCGGGCGGAGGTGGCGGCTTCGAGAATTTCGCCGGCATCCTCGGGCAGATCGGGGATCGGGCCGATTGCGGCGAGGCTGGCGCGGGCGGTATCGAGGCGGCGGCGGATGGGGGTGGTGCGGCGGATGCGTTCGAGTTTTTCGCGTTTGGCGGAAAGTTCGGTGATTTCCGCGCGGGCTTGCTGCTGCGCCGCGGTCAGTCGGTCGCGTTCGGCGCATTTCCCGGTATAGACGCCGGGATCGACCTGGATATCCCGCACCCGCCGTTTCGCTTCGCTAAACCTGTTGCTGGCGACGAAAAATTCCCGTTCGCCGCGCCCGTCGCCGAACAGGGTTTTCGCTTTGTCGTCCAAGGTCTTGATGATGGCGCGATAATCGCGCCCGCCGGCAAAGGCGCTGATGATGGTGGAAGCGGCGTCTCCCGGCTGTTCCAGAATGGATCGGCCGCCTGTGCGCAGGCGGGTGCCGTTCAGGCCGAAGGTAATTTCAAATTTTTCCCGGGTGGCGTTGCCGAGGAAGGCGGCGATGGCGGAGTCCGGCACGACGTTATCATTTTCGTCGCGCAGCGTGTCTTTGTTGCCTTTGCGGCGCCAGAACAGGGCGCGGCGGCCGTCGGCGGCTTGCAGGTCGACGCCGATGCGGAGGTCGCTGGTGGCGTATTGAAACGCGTAGTCGGTGCGGTGTTCGAACCCGAACAGCGCGTCACCGATCGCGGCGAGTGCGGTGGATTTGCCGGCTTCATTGGCGCCGAGCACGAGGGCGAGGCCGGGCGTTTCGGGGAATTCGAGCGTGACATCGGCGAGGTGGCCGTAGCGTTGCAGGATCAGACGGCGGAGTTTCATGGCGGGGTTCCGCGGATGGCGGCTTCGGCGATCGCCCAGGCTTCGGCGGCGGTGGCGGCGAGCGCGGCCGGATCGAGCGGCGGGCGGGGGCGGTCGTGGGTGTCGGCGGGGATTTTGCCGTCCATTTTCTGGAAATCTTTCAGGAGTTCGTCCTGCACCGCGCTTGTTTCGAGGGCGGCGAAGAACGCGTGGCGGAGCGGGGCCAGATCATCGGCATGGGCGGCACGGTCGGGCAGCGGCGTGGTTTCGATGACCAGTTTTTCGAGAAAAATCTTGTCCGAAACGGCTTCGGCGGCGTTGCGGCATTCGGCTTCGGCCTGCACCCGGTCCGCGATCAGCGCCGCGTGGCATAGGGTGGCGCCGCGGAGGGTGAGGCGCACGATCAGCGGTCGGGCTTCGGCCGCATCCCGCGCGACTTCGAGCGCGAAGCGGACGGACCGGTAAAGGTCGGGCAGGTCCGGCACGGGAGCGACATCGAGGGTGAGCGATTCCCAGCGCAGGACATCGCAATCGACGTGGCGGAGACTGACGATGGCGCCGTGTTCAACTTCGACCAGGGTGGCACCTTTGGCGCCGATCTCACAAGCGTGGCGGCCTTGCAGATTGCCGGGAAAGACGATCGGGGCATCGCCTTTACGGTGCAGTTCCTGACGCTGATGGATGTGCCCGAGCGCCCAGTAATCGTAGCCTTTGGCGGCGAGGCTCTCGACCGCGCAGGGGGCGTAGCGAGCATGCTGGCCGCCGGGATCTTCGGCCGAGGTGTGCAGCACGCCGATATTGAACCAGCCGGGGCGCGGGGCGGGATAGGTGGCGCTGAGATCCTCGGGCACCGCGCGGTCGGGGAAGGAGCGCCCGTGGAGCGCGACGTGAAGATCGTCGAGCCGGAAGGTCTCAGTGGTGCGGGAGGAGAATTCGCGCACGTTGGGCGGGAGAATCAGGCTGCGGGTGATGACAGATTGCGCATCGTGGTTGCCGCGGATGAGGTAGCAGGGGCGGCCGAGGCGGCGCATTTCGCGGGCGAAGAACAGGCCGGTGCCGTGGTCGCGCCAGTCGCCGTCGTAGAGATCGCCGGCGATGATGAGGAAGGCCACGTCCTCGGCGATGGCGAGGTCGATCAAATTCGCGAACGCGCGGCGGGTGCAGTCGTCCGTGACCTCACGCGGGATGTGGGCGTGCGCGGCGAGGCCGCGGAGCGGACTGTCGAGGTGGATGTCGGCGGCGTGGAGGAACTTCATGACCGGTTCCTTTGACCGAGCGGCGCGTCAGATCAGGACGCTTGGGGTGGCCTCAGCGGATCAGCCCGGCGAGGGGGCTCGAGGGGTCGGCGCCCATGCGGCGCGGCATGCGGCCGGCGAGATGGGCGAGGCGGCCGGCTTCCACCGCCTGTTTCATGGCGCGGGCCATGAGCACCGGGTTGGGGGAGTGGGCGATGGCGGAGTTCAGCAACACCGCGGTGCAGCCGAGTTCCATGGCGATGGCGGCGTCTGACGCGGTGCCAACCCCGGCATCGACCAGCAGCGGCACCTCGGCCTGCTCGATCAGCATGCGGAGCATGGCCGGGTTCTGGATACCGAGGCCCGAGCCGATGGGGGCGCCGAGCGGCATGATGGCGCAGCAGCCCATCGCCTCGAGACGTTTGGCGGCAACCGGATCATCGGCGCAATAGACCATGACCTCGAACCCGTCGGCGAGCAGGGCCTCGGCCGCTTCAAGGGTTGCGACCATGTCGGGGTAGAGGTGGGGCGGGGGGCCGAGGACCTCGAGCTTGACCAGGTTCCAGCCGCCCGCCTCGCGCGCGAGGCGGAGCGTGCGCACGGCGTCCTTGGCGGTGTGGCAGCCGGCGGTGTTGGGCAGGTAGGTGTAGCGCTTGGGGTCGACGTAATCCTGGAGCATGGGGGCGCTGGCGTCGGACAGATTGACGCGGCGCACGGCGACGGTGACGATCTCGGCGCCCGAGGCCTCGATCGCGGCGGCGGTTTGTTCCAGGTCCCGATATTTGCCGGTGCCGACGATGAGGCGGGAGTGGAACACGCGGCCGGAAAGTTTCCAGCTATCGGTTTCGGCCGTGGTGATGCCGTCCATGCTCAGCCGCCTCCGATGAAGTGCACGATTTCGAGCGCATCGCCCGGGGCGAGCCGGGTGATGGCGAGGAGCGAGCGGGGCACGATGGCCTCGTTACGCTCGACCGCGATTTTATTGGCATCGATCGCCAGCGCCGCCAGCAGATCGGCCACGGTCTGGCCGGGGATGAAGGGGTGGGGGTCGCCGTTGAGGTGGATGGTTTCGGTCATGGCGCGGGGTCCGGCACGGGAGGGGCGCGCCGTGAAGCCGCTTCACGCGCGAGGAAGGTGATATGATCCCAGTTGGCCTCGCGCACAGCCGATATCGGCGCAACCCAGGACACGCTGAGGGCGAGCACGTTGGGCTCGGCCAGATAGGCGGGGGCGCGCGCCGGCGGAATGTCGCCACCGGGCACGAACCTGACCCGCGGAAAGGCGCGCGCGAAGGCCCGCAACGCGGCAACCCCGCCCAGGAGTTCGGCCGGAAACAGGCCCAGCGTATCGTAACCCCGATCGAGCGCGCGCATGAGTTCGCTGGCGGTCGCAACCCCTGGCAGCAGCGGGATTTCCGGGTCCTCGGCCAGTTTGGGCAGAAACCCCGGCGATACCGCGAACTGCGCGCCGGCGCGGGCGGCGCGGCGCAGATCCTTGGGCGTGAGCACCCCACCCGCACCGACCACCATTTCCGGCAGCTCGGCGGCGATCCGGGCGATGGCAGCGAGCGCGGCCGGGGTGGTGAGCTGGATCTCGATCACGGTCAGCCCCCCCCGCGAGAGGGCGCGGGCGAGAGCCA